>NZ_BAAFRU010000016.1:0-59687 GCF_045862015.1 Levilactobacillus muriae | reverse complement strand
CCTTCAAAGGAGGCTCAGCGCGCCTATTCTTTGAATTACATCCCGAGATAAAAAGTCAAAAGTTTTGGGGTGGACATCTCTGGTCTCCTAGCTATTTCATGAGTACGCTTGGTGACATGAGCAAGGAAACTGTGGAAGACTATATCATAAAGCAACGAAAGGCATGATGGCATTCATCCCTTGTTTGAAAACGAGGGAATTCTGCCTAACTCGTATTAAAGTTAGGCACAAGAAACGCGGAATGGTCTGGCCAGTTCATGGTTGATGTATTACACTTGAGCAAACGAGGTTACACTTCCGGTAACACCCCTGCCCCTCAATTTATCCTACCAAGCAGGGAAAGCTGCTTTGAAGCGCGATAAATTGAAACTCAAGCAAGGTCACGTACGTTCTAAATCCAACTCCCTAAGCTTCACTTCAAATCTAATCATCTTGCGTTAGCGATTCTGCAAATGTCTTTTACCTAATCGTACTGGTCACTTCTAACGATCCCTAGAAATTTGAGCATACACTTCCCATTGACGAAAGGAGAAGGCGTCTTGACTTCAACACCAGCGCACAGCAATCATGAGCGTCTCAGCTATCCGATTGGCAAATTTGCCACACTGAATAAAATCAGCGCCCGGATGTTGCGCCATTATGATAAGATCGGCCTGTTCAAACCACAGACAGTGTTGCAAAATGGCTACCGGTATTATTCGTCTGAACAAATCCCGACCCTCTCTTTAATTAAGAAGTATCAGGTCTGTGGCTTCACACTAGCGGAGATTTCAAAATTACTTGGCGCTAGTGACGCCACCATCAGGGACCTCGCTGAGAAAAAGCAACGTCAGTTAAGGCAACAGGACGTCGCGCAGGCGCAAGCGAGTACGTTCCTCTCAAATTTATTGGGACAAGGCCCCGCCCCATTTCCTAATGATGACGTCATCGCCGTGACGCATCAACCTGCACGTCAGTTATGCCGGGAACCCCCAATTGATGACAGTGCCGTAGACGCCTCGTTTGATCAGCTTTACCACACGCTTGAAAGCGCACATGTTCGGCCGGAGGGTTTATCATTGTTACTTTGCGATCCGGATGCCAATGATGCCGCCTATCGTGTTGCGGTCCCCTTGTCGCATAGCAACATCCCCTCCGGTTTGGTCAGTCAAACGCTTCCTGCTGGCACGTACATTTCGACAGTTCACTATGGCAGTTATGCTGATCTCGGCGTTGCCTATGACCGGTTGATCCAGTATGCCCATCAACAAAACCGTTCGTTAGCCATGCCCTTTATTGAACGCTACTTCTTAGATCAGGCTTATACCACCAACGTGAATGATTACATTACGGAAATTTCTGTTCAAATGACCCCTTGACCTTATCACAGTGTCAAGGGGTATTCTTTCGTTAATCAAGAAAGGACGACCGTGATGAAATCACTCAGAATTGTATTCTGTTTTATCTTGCTGCTTTTGAGTGGCTGTCGCGTCAATAAGGAGGCAACACCAATGAATACCAACTATTTTCCAAGCGAGACGACCCAACACGAAGGAACCTGGTTAACTTGGCCACACCGTTTCACTTACGGCCGCGCCTATCAACATGAGATTGAACCCATCTGGATTGCGATGACCAAAGCCCTCACCAGCGGAGAAAACGTCCACCTCATTGCCTATAATGCGCGGGAACAAAAACGAATTACCACCCTGTTAACTCACGCAAAAGTCCCAATGAATAAGGTGGATTTCACCATTGCCAAAAGTGATGACGTCTGGTCACGAGATACCGGTCCCCTATTTGTCCGCACATCAACCGGTAAGCTAGCTATCGCAGACTTTAAGTTTAACGGCTGGGGCGGTAAAGCCGCGCACAAGAATGACAATCGCCTACCCGCGGCAGTTGCCAAAGTTAAAAAGCTACCGCGCCTCTCAATTCCTGGCTTTGTCCTGGAAGGTGGTTCGGTAGAACTGGATGGACATGGCACGGCAATGCTATGTAAAAGCTCCGTCTTGAATCGGAACCGTAACCCTGGCATCAGTCAGGCCAAGGCAGAGGCCTATTTGACGAAATACTTCGGCGTGACCCACTTTATCTGGCTCGACGGTGTTGTCGGTGAAGATATCACTGATGCCCACATCGATGGTATGGCGCGGCTCTTCGATGATCAGACTATCCTAACCGTGTCAAAGACTGACTTTTATCAACTCTACGAAGGGATCCACCGACAAGATTACACGAAGCTCCAAAACGCGACCAATGCTCACGGTAAACCCTATAAGCTTGTGACACTGCCAATGACTGCTAAAAACGTGCGGGGCTTGGACTACAAGGGTAGCTATCTTAATTATTACGCGGGTAATGATGCCGTCCTCGTGCCAACTTATCACGATAAGAATGATCAGACCGCGCTAAAAATATTCAGTCGCCTTTATCCAGATAGAAAGGTTGTCGGTATTGATGTGACCGCGCTGTATCAATACGGCGGAATGCTGCACTGCGTAACCCAGCAGCAGCCCCAGGCATTAACGCCCAGTCATTGACCCTGAAAAGCGACGCATCACCACCTCTAAGTCTGCTATACTGGTATTAGCAATGTTCTACCAGAGAAACTTTGAGGAGGATGAACAATATACATCGTGGCGTGTCACTTTTTCTACTTTCCTTAGCAGTACTGACACTGAGCGGCTGTGCCAAGGTCGCTTCAGAGAAAACGGGGACTGATTATCTCAAGATCTACAACGCCCACAATCACCGGATTTTTACGGCAACTGGTCGTCGAAGCAAGACGCTTGTTTCCCACATCCCACAGACTTACAACAATATTTCTAATAAGAAGATTCCGCAATCTGCGAATCCCAGCTACCGGTATGTCATGCACAAAGAAAAGCACGACATTACAATCACCATGCAAGTCTACGCAAATTACCGCTATGCCAAGTTATCTGGTGTGCCGGTCATTGGCGGTGGGACCGTCAAGCTCACGTCAAGAAATTACCAGAAATTGAACCATCCTCAAAACTTTATCGATTAACCTTTATTCGTCAAAAACGGCTAGACTCCCCTAAATCGGGGAATCTAGCCGTATTTGTTTGCTCACTGTTCTGATAGTCGATTGACCGTAATCAACCGGTAGTTACAGACATTGACGGTCAATTACCCCCTAATCACTGCCGTTCATCCTATTTAGAAATGCATTAAAATCCGAAGTTGCAAGTATTATCCTTTCATAACAGATAGAAACATGGTCATAGCTGTACAGCATTAAATCAACTATAATTAGATAAAGTGAGGATTGAATCTTAGTCACAAATTCTATTACGGAGGTTATTCATGCGTCCATTTAAAATCGATACTGGTTATCAACATTTTAGCGGCATCATTTCTCACTATGGGAAGGATCTCGATGGTAGACCCGTAACGGCTATTATAAATGTTGAAGATGATTCCGGTCGATTAATTACTGATCATATTTGGGTACAGCACTGGCTTAAGCCACGAAAAGGTTCAGAAGAAAAGAACATTGGAAAAATCATTTCATTTACCGCTAAGCCTGTTCTCTACACCCGCCACAATGCTCAGACACAGGATTATAGCTTGGATAATTTCGGTAGAATATTTCGGGCCATACCACTTCCAACAGAACTAAGTCCCAAATTTTGTAAACGAATGCGTCGCCACCAAAACAATTACTTTGCTGGCGTCATTCATCAACACCAGTTAAGTTTTATTGGCCAAGGCAGTGATGGAAAAATTACAGAGACAACTGAAAATACACGCTTTTTCACCGGGATTAACGAGCTAATTTCCAAGACATCCCCCTATCTTAACAATCACACTCCGGTCATATTCAAAGTAATCATTTATCAGGGAATTCTCTTTCTTGGTATTACGCGTTAATGTGGTGTAGCTGTCAGATTTGTAAAAATCCTGAACTTAAGCAACGAGCAAACAAATACGGCCGCAAATTTTAAGAACAATGACAATCATTACGACGAAATCAACGCAATGCCGTCAGCTCAATCTAACAGGTTCAAGGAAACTGTGTCATATCACCTATGCGACTTGTTTCTTTAATTTATGTGGATTCAAAAATAGTTCTAAAATATCTGTTGTTGGTAATCAGATAAATCCGATTACTGGCTACGGATATTTTAGAACCTCTATTTCGAATGAAAAATCCTGTTGACGAACGGGTAATCTTTAGTTCCACACTTTATATTTTTTCTAGAGCCTGCCAGTTTCCTAGGTATTTTTCAGCATTCAGATCATCAGTTCTTGTTTCCAAGATCTCACCATTCTTCGTCTTCTGGAAATAGAAGTGGTATTTCCCGTCCTCGAGAATCTTCTTATTAAGCATTTCTTTCATTTCCTTGTGGTTTAATACAAAGACTGCTGGTTCAGTATCCGTTTCCACAAAAAAGATATAGCCCTCGAATGAATTTTTTGAAAACGCTTCCTTTTCAACCATAAACCAAGAGCTCCACTCAAGGTTCCCCTCCGATTTAACAGAATCATGGGCATAATTTCTGGAACGCCGTAACATAATTTTATGAGTTTCATTTAACATAAGACCTCCACCATCTCTTAAACTGGCCTTATCAAAGGTTAAATTGCTTTTAGCATTTAGTCTTTGGATTTTTTCGATGACCTCTGCCTTGTTAAATTTAGTCATTGTGCTAGCTTTTTCTGATGAGATTTTTTCTTTATCTGGAAATATTTCTGAAATTGTTTTTTTCAATTTCTCCACTTCATTTCCTAATCTGTTAACCTTTTCCATTGTTTCTAGCAGTAAGCTTTCGTAATTCATTCTCATTTCCTCCTAAAAAATCTTTTGAATTTTTCTATACATTTATACTAATACGATTTTTTAAATAAATCAACAGATATTATATAAAATCTGAAGATATTTTGGATGATTCTAGTTTTGATGATGCTCGTCAAATAATGGGACGCTGGTCTTTGACGCTGAAATATAATATGAGTCCCAGCAGCAGTTCTTGCTGACAACCTTTACTCAGGCAATGAATATGAATGGCTTTCACCATCATATAGCGGGTCGTAATAATCGCCATACGTTTAACTAATTTGCTAATGAAAATCTGAATGATGACGATATCAAACGATTATCAACCGGCTTATCACAAAAAGGCTAGATTCCCCTAACAGGAAATCTAGCCGTATTTGTTCGCTATTCTGATAGTCGATTGACCGTAATCAACCGGTAGTTACAGGCATTGACGGTCAGCTGTACTCTGCGCCTCTGATTTGCCACGTAATAGTTCTTACCACGCCGTCCAACCAAAGAGTCCGGATCACCCAAGATAGCCTGTACCCATACCTCAGTCTCACTGCGGGACCAGTCAACCGCAAGTTTCTTATTCACCCGTTCATACATCAGCTCGGTATAACAGATGTTCTCACTGATTTTAACCAGTAAGTCCTGACTAGCTAGCGTCGGCATTTTCCGTCACAAACGTATGCTTGTCATCAAGCACGTACTGGAATTCAACGGCGTTCAACATCAAGCTAGCCTTGAACAGCGCCTTGATGCCCTGCTCATTGCTCATGACCACAAAGAATTCCCTATCAGTGCCACTCACGCGTTGGAAAGTCTCATACTCTCCCTTGAAACCTTCTTTACGGAACAGCGCGATAATCTTCATCATTTCAATCTGGGTGACTTCTTTTTCTGCCAATGCAATCTCTTTTCTTTATGCTAAATTTTCGGTCAAAAGTGGCCCACCTAGTGACCACTAGTGACATTTTTTCCCATGAAAAAGCCGCCTCTACATTCAAGGCGGCTTCAACGAATCAGATAATTACTTACCCATCTTCGTCTTGCTAGTCATGTTTAACTTGTCATCGAAGTCGTAGACAACTGGTTCACCGGTTGCCATTTCAAGATCCATGATGTCGTCATCAGAGATCCGTTCGATGTATTTGCTTAAGGCCCGCAGAGAATTACCATGAGCGGCGATGATGACGTTCTTGCCATCAAGCAGCTTTGGGGCAATTTCGTCTTCCCAGAAAGGCATAACGCGTTCCAGGGTAACCTTTAAGTTTTCGCCACCAGGCACGATGTTGGGGTCCAAGTTAGCGTAACGTGGGTCCTTAACAGCTGAGCCTTCAGCGTCTGCGGCCAAAAGTGGTGGCAAGACATCGTAAGAACGACGCCAGATGTGCACTTGGTCGTCACCGTACTTTTCAGCGGTTTCCTTCTTGTTCAAGCCTTGCAATGCACCGTAGTGACGTTCGTTCAAACGCCAAGTCTTGGTTTCTGGAATCCAAAGTTGGTCTGATTCTTCCAAAACGTAGTGTAACGTCTTGATTGCCCGCTTCAGAACTGACGTGTAAGCGTAGTCGAATTTCATGCCAGATTCCTTGATCTTTTGACCAGCAGACTTGGCTTCTTCAACACCCTTTTCGCTTAAATCAACGTCAACCCAACCAGTGAACTTGTTGGCCAAGTTCCATTCACTTTGGCCGTGGCGAATCAATACTAATTTTGCCATCACTTATAACCTCTTTCTTTGGTAGAATACCTTGTTATTTTACACCATCTAGCGGTGAATTTCAGCTTAATTGTGAGGTTCTTTTCATGACACCGCTTACTTGTCGGCATTTCTCCCCACAACGGTTGTCAGACCAGTAATCCAACTCGGACTAGTCATCATCCTCATCAGACCCGTCCGACTTCCCATGATGATGCCGATACTCGCGAATCTTCTGCACGTCGACCTGTGGCCGCGGATGCAGGCCATGAACTGGCCGCACACCCAAGATATCTAGGAAGAAGGTGAAGATTGGCACCCCCACAATCAGCCCCCAGACACCGAATAGTTGTTCGCCCGCTAGTAATACCACAAAGGTATAGAAGATTGGCAACTCCGTACGGCTCGACATGAATTTCGGATTCAACACATAGGCTTCTAACGCATGGACCACCACGATCATCACGAGAATATAGACGATGTAGCGGACCCCGCCGACCGAATAACCCAATATCGTCAACGGTACCACAGAAACGATAACCCCGGCGACTGGAATCAAGCTCAGAATGAAGATCATAATCGCCAACGTTGGCAGCTGTGGCATATGCATAATGGCCAGCACCACCGTCGTAATCACCGTATTGCAGAGGGCAATAAAGAATTGGGCTTCCAGCACGACACCAAACGTATTCACGAACTTCGTCGCAAAGAAGTTGATGTCTTGGAAAATCCACCCATAGGTACTCGTCAGGAAATGCTTGGAGAACGATGCCATTTGCTTACTTTCAATCGTAAAGAAGTAACTCAGAATCATCGACATAAACAGCGTTAACCCAAACGACCCAATGGTGGAGATGTACGTCAAAACAACCTTAGCCCCATTTTGCAGCTGGTTAACCACATCGGAACTCTTAATATAATCCGAAATCCACCGGATGACCTCATTACCATCCGTCTGCGGGTTCTGGTAGAACTTAAAGAGTGTCTCTCCACCCTTCATAGACGACGTGATCAACGCCGGCAAGTAGGTCGTAATCGCCAAATACAAGCCACCAATGATGATGATGTAGGCCACCGACACAATCAGTGCTGGCGGTAGCTTGACCACCTTTCGCACCGCTTTGACCAGTTGTAAAATCAGAAAAGTAAAAATAAACGTTAGCAAGATCATATTCATTTCAGACCGGATCAGCCACAAAATAAAGATCAGCACGACTAACACCACGAAACGGCGGAGTCGAATGTTAGCGATAAATCGTTCCCACAAGCTCAATTATAAATCCCCCATTTCATCTTAGTTTCATTATACAACATCGCGCTTGAATCCCTAGCGATTTTTGACCACTACTCGGCCATTACCGGTCGAAGCGGTGACGCCCACCGTTTGCGGCTTAGTAAAAAGCTTTGATTTAGGTTATTTCAGACTAAAAACCGCGATGAACGGGCGCTCAAAGGCCCATTCATCGCGGTTCAGTGTAACCATATTTTCAATTATGACTCGACACCCTCCAAGACGGCCGACCGCTGATTGCTAAACGTCAATTGCAAGTCGTCCAAGGCCAGTGCCTTGTGGATGATAGCCGAAGCCCCACCCTTCAAGGATGCTTCCTTCGCATTCTTAGTTAATAGCAGCGGTGCCTTACGAATGATCGCCATGTCATCGACATACTTTCTCACGGTATCCATCATCTCTGGCAAGAGCTCCAGGATCGGTGCATTCACGATGATTGCGTCCGGAGCGAAGGTATTCGACAGATTGCCGAGCACCTTGGCCAGGTAGTACGAGAATTCATCGAGGATTGACAACAGCTCTGGCCGGTGTCCCAGATAATCCCGGCGAATCCGGTTAACATCCACGCGATCCAGCTTCTGATACGCCATGATCCGTTGCAGGACGGTTCCTTCCGCCACGTACTGGTTGACCGTCTGCATACTCTTTTCCTGATAGCGATCCGCCAGTGGACAGGTTCCAATGTTCCCCGCCTCACCGTTATGGCCGCGATAGAGGTGGCCCTCCGTCACAATTCCGGCGGAGACCTGGTCACGAATCGTCACGGAGATCAAGTTGCGATAGATCCCCTCACCAGCGAAGTCCCGCTCGTAAATAGCGGACTCGTTGGCTAAGTTTTCCAAAATAACGGGAACTTGGAACTTGTCACTGAAGTACTTCGCCAGATCAAAGTTCTTGAAACCCTTCAATGAAGCCCCTAAGATTTGATTGTCATAAATAATGCCGTCCAGACCAAAGGCGATACCCAGCAGACGATTGTCACTCTCCGCCACGGTCGTTGCAATCTTCTCATCGATCATATCCAACACCGTCGTAAGATCTACGTCGCGGGTGGACACGCTCGCATAATTCTCAGACCGACCATCCAGCCGACTGCTGATCATCGAGAACCGTTGCCGTAAAATGTTGATGCTGACGACATAGCCATACCCCACGTTTAGCAATGCCATGACTGGTTTCCGTCCACCGTTACGCGTGCTAACACCGTGGCCCACCTCGCGGATCAGGCCTTCGTGCAACAGTTGACTGTAAATGTCGGAAACGGTCACTTTATTTAAACTAAGATTCCGGGAAATTTGACTACGCGAAATGGGCCCTGCGTTAACGATCTGCTGAAGCACTTGCTTCTCATTAGTTGTCCGCATGATATGTTTGTTGATAATCATAATTTTCTGTAACACTCGCTCACTGTGACTTCGTGGTGATTCGGGAATCAAATCAGTTTTAGGTCTCGCCCCATCCCCCAAGATTGGTGCTCACCTAGCCACTGTGAGAAGCGTTACTCTACCCCCCTTAGTAGAATTTTCTGATTCTAAGTACATAGTAAATCACGCTTACCAATTTGGCATGAAAAACGACTTGTGAACTTTTTGGGGACTTTTAGGGCTGTCGTGGCGGGAACTCCTTGCTGTGATAGGCTTTCTAGCCACAAAAATGCTTGTAGACCAATTAATTTCATTATATACCTACATAAACTATTTGTTTGATAAACTTACCATCTTGTCAAATTTTAGAACTTATTCGTTAGAAATGGTAAGTTTGCCTACCAAATTGATTAACTGAATTTACAACTCAGAAAAAATGTGACTTGCCACCTAAGCGACCAGAAAGTCAGGTCACCTTTGGAAAAAGACCGATTGTGGTTGCTAAATTTTTCATATCACGCGCATCACGCGCAAAGAAAAAAGGAACACCACCGTAGTCGCGTCCCTTGCTAGAAATTTATTTCAAATATTGTTGCGTGTACTTTGTCAGGGAAAGCCCCTTCTTGTTGGCCTGTTGCAGGGCCACCCGCACATCCTGATCACTCATGGCGTCGGCCTGACCGCCAGCGGCGTTAATCGTCTGCCGTGCGCTACCAATCTGACCATTGGTAATCGTCTTGCCATCCAGTTCCTTCTGGCTCTGCGTGACGGTGTACTCGTTACTACCAGAGTAGTTACTTGCCGCTTGCTTCTCAGAAGACGTCAGTGAGGCACTAGAGCTGCTAGCAACACTGCTACTACTGTCCGTAGAGGATGAGGACGATGCTGCCGAACTGGTTTCACTCGTTTGTCCAGCGTTATTCGACTTCCGTAATGCCAAGGCTTCCTCATACAAATTCTTGTAGTAGCTCTGACGGAACTTCGTATTGTTGAAGAGTTCATCCAGCGTGGTGTTGGACTGTCCATAGTTCAGCGCCTTATTTTCACCTTGCGCCTTGTTTAAGATCTGTTTGAATTGTTTAACGTTGGCCCTGATGTCCTTAACCTGCTTATAACGATCCTTAGCACGTTTGACCAGCACCGTTGATGCATTCGTCGTGTCCTTGACTTCCCCGTAATAGCCCTGGGCACTGCTAAAATGCCGCGCTTCCAAGGCATTCTCCCCGGAAACATACCGTTGTGTCTGCGTCAGGTAGTGCTGCGCCGTCTGATCGTTCAGGCGCCGTTTCAAGGCATTCTGGAAATAGCTCTCTGCCTGTGTGTAATGTTTACTTTGAATGGCTGTACGCCCGTTAGCCATTGCCGCTTGGTACTCTTTAGCTGTTGCGTGATGATTCGAATACGCATAACCGCCAATCAGCAGTGCCACAACGATTGTTGCCACGACCCATACCCATTTTTTCAAAATGAAAGACCTCCGCTGGTTAATTATGTTTATATTATACCATGCCTGTTCCGTGAATCGTTGAATTTTACTGGGCTAAGTCAGGTAAAGAGAACGTTAAGCGCTTACATTGAAACCTCCCCCTTACGTTCACCCTATTGATAGGCGTATAATGGCGTAGTAATTTTGTTTCTTCCATTTTAATGAGGAAACCGGAAAGGACCCATGACATGCTTGAAAAAACTTTCTACAAAACGTTTCTGAGCCACACCTTTAACATCCCTGTCCGCGTCAACTATTGGGACGGCACCAGCGATGTATACGGGACCGGCACTCCTGACATCACCATCACCATTCACGAGGCCATCCCGGTTAAGGAGATTTCCCGCAATGCCTCTATTGCATTGGGTGAAGCCATCATGGATGGCAAGATTGAAATCGACGGGAGCATTGAAGACTTACTGACGGCCGCTTACGAAAACGCCGACAGTTTCTTCCACAACTCGAAGTTCATCCACTTCCTGCCGAAGCAAAAGCACACCGAAAAGGAAAGTAAGGCCGATGTGCAGAACCACTACGACATTGGAAATAACTTCTATCAGCTGTGGCTCGACGATACCATGACGTACTCCTGTGCCTACTTTGAATCACCCGATGATGATTTGCACACAGCACAAGTCAACAAGGTTCACCATATTATTAAGAAATTAAACCCACAACCTGGCAAAACATTGCTTGATATCGGCTGTGGCTGGGGTACCCTGATGTTAACGGCAGCTAAGGAATACGGCCTGCACGTAACAGGGATTACCTTGAGTCAAGAACAATACGATTACGTCAACCAACGGATTCAAGACGAAGGCTTAACCGATGTTGCCGAAGTTCGTTTGGAAGACTACCGTGAATTGGGCAACGAACAGTGGGATTACATTACCTCTGTTGGGATGTTCGAACACGTTGGCCAAGAAAATTTGGGCCAATACTTCGACTGCGTTCAAAAGTACCTGATGAATGATGGCGTTGCCTTGATCCACGGGATTACCCGTCAACAAGGTGGTGCCAACAACGGCTGGTTAAACAAGTGGATCTTCCCAGGCGGCTACGTTCCCGGGTTGGTTGAAAACACCACGCACATCATTGAAAATGGCCTTCAGATTGACGACATGGAACCCCTTCGTCGGCACTACCAAAAGACGGTGGAGATCTGGGACAAGAACTTCAATGAGCACCGTGACGAAGTTGCCAAGATGTTTGACGAAAAGTTCGTGCGGATGTGGGATCTTTATCTCCAAGCTTGCGCGGCATCGTTCAAATCTGGTAATATTGACGTGATTCAGTATTTGATTTCGAAGGGTCCCTCTGCCCGGATGTTACCTATGACGCGGGACTACATGTACGATGGTACACACGCCCAAGCACCGGTAACGGACTAATTCAAATTTTCAGGTGACCGCGGATCATCTGATACTTAAAGCACCACTCGACTCGGATTGATCACCGGGTTGGGTGGTGCTTTTTGGTTCCGGGTAAAGGCTATGGTACCACTATTCTTACCCTAAAAAGGGACCTCACCAACCGGCAAGGTCCCATTAATTTATAAATTTGGTCACGCCATGAACATCGATAAGATGAAGACGCCAATCAGGCCCACGATAACCGAGATGGCCATCGAACGGGTACGGTAAGCGACAAAAATCACGATCACTGCCGCCAACATTTCTGAATACTTGTCGAGTAGCAGCGCGTAACTGGCACTGTCGATGAAGATATCCTTCACGACCAGCGCCGTAAACAGTGATACCGGCACGAACTTCATCCATTCGTTAAACCATTCCGGAATCGCCCGCTTCGTGAACAACATCAGCGGGAAGAAACGCGGGATAAAGGCCACAATAAAGCCTAAGATAATTAGCCAAAAGTGTTGCGTACTGTTCCACGTATTAACTGCGTTCATATAGCTCTCCCTGTGTCCTAATTAGCATCCGAATGCTCCACGGCTTCCTTCTTGGACCCCGGACTTCGCAGGCGCCACAGCCAATGACTGTCAGGCAACCGTTTGCGGAGCGTGGCTTCCAATCCGAAACCAATCAGTGAAGCAATAATTGTCGAAATAACCAACCCTAACGTGCTCTTGGTCAGCATCATGCAGACCGCTGCGAGCACTCCTGAAATCAGGCAAATCACGATGGTCAGGCGATTCTTGATCTGCATAACGATCATGTACAAGAACAGCGCTGTCAGCGCAAAATTAACGATACTGAGGTCAATCTTCAAGGCACTGCCAATCAGACTCCCAACAACGTTACTAGCCGCCCAGAATAGCAAGGAATAATGCTCCACCATTAGAGCTTCCCTACCCGTCCACTTTTTATCAGTGGCAAATTTTAAGTAGTTAATGGCGTAATTTTCATCGTTTAACGAAACCGCGAACATGAATAGAAAGCGGTTAGATGAGCCTTTTAAGTATGGTGATAAACTCGAACTCAGTAATGCATACCGTAATTCCAGGAAAAACAGCATCAAAACAATTGATAGTAATGGGGAATTAATAGTCAACATCGTGGCAATTAAAAATTGTGCCCCACCGGAAAAGATCAACAAAGAAACTAATCCAGTCAGTAAGGTATTGAACCCTGCCGCGTGTAGCAAAATCCCACAAGCCAGCCCAATTGGAATGTAGCTTAAATTAAGGGGCATGGCTACCCGCAATGTCGACCGCCATAAGGGTTCGTTGGGGTCCGGCACCTGCTTGGGGTTTGGCCGTCGTTTATTCAAGAATGTTTGCCTCCGTCGAATACTCTGAGATATGAAGCAACCTAACGGGTTCCCCCGTTATGCATAAAACCACACGATGATATTTTAACATGTTTCAGGGCATTTTCATATAACATATACAATATTTATCACGGATGAGCCCGCATTATTCCCGGTTTCATTAAACATTTGTGAAAAATCACGGCAAGTTTTCATAACTTATGGACGTATTAGAAATGATGCCCATAAACTTCTAAGTCAGCGGAGAATCCCGTCATATCCGCGATTGCGGGCAGGTGTCCCCAGTGAGCATACCCCGCCTTTTCGAAAAGATGGCAGCTCGCCTGGTTGTGCCCAAAGATTCGAGAGATGACGCTGGTGATGCCCAATCGCGGTGCCTGTGTCGCTACCCAGTTCACGGCTTGCGTTCCCAAATGCTGCCCCTGGTGATCCGTATCCAAATACAACGCAATTTCTGCTGTATGGCGGTAGCCTGCCCGATCACTGTAACGTTCCAACCCCACGAAGCCAGCGGTCTCGCCGTCGCTCTCAATCACCCATAACGGGAAGTGTTGCGGGTTAAACGAAGCGAACCACGGCTGCCGTTGCGTCACCGTCACCGGTGTTAAATCAGCGGTAATTCCCTTTGTTGCAACCGCTTGGTTATAGATGGTAATGATAGTGTCCTGATCGCTGACCTCGGCAATCCTAAAGTTAACGGACATATTGTCCCCTCTTTTCTCTCATCTGCAATCCATTATACGCAAAAAGTGCCGCGAAACCAGAGGCTTCACGACACTTCTAAGTTTTTTTATGAGTGAGACTCGGTCTGTGGATCTTCAACCTCTTGTAGCTTTTGGTTGTCATCCAATTGCGAGATCCCCATCAAATGCTTCTTCTGTAGCCAAATCATCGTTGGCCAAAGCAGCGCTAAACCAAGAATGGTAAAGAACGCTAAGACCCACACGGCTTGAGTGACCATCCCAGACATTCCTGACGTAATGGCTTCACGGAACCCAAGGATTGAGTAAGTCATTGGTAGGAATGGGTGAACGACGTTATAGAAGTGGTTCGTCACTTCCATTGGGAACGTCCCACCGGAGCCCCCTAATTGGAGCATCAGGAGGACCATGGCAATGAATCGCCCAGGGTTATCCAGTAGCATCGACAGGAACATGATAATAAACATCGACGCTTCTGCAAAGCAGATTGAAACCAGAATCATCTGTCCCGGATGATCGACTGTCAAACCACCCAACATCATCAAGACTGGTTCAACCAGCCCCATGGCGAGTGCTTCGAAAGCCCCAATGGACACTTTACTCCAGTACCAACCCGTCGCAGTCCCGCCCTTACGTGAGACTTTCCGGATTGGGTAAGCAAAGTTGAAGACGATTGCCCCAACGAACAAGGCAACGGATAACACGTAAGGTGCTAAGGCGTGACCGTAATTTGGCACGTAACTATAGTTTTCATGCTTCAACTTAGTTGGTGCGGCAAACATGTCGGCCGTCTTGCTACTCAAAGGCTGTGCTTTAATCTGGTCAGCACCGCTCTTCAGAGACTTGGCTAACGTGCCATTCCCGTCAGAGAGCTTCTTGGCCCCTTGCATCAATTGGTTACTGTTGTCATCAAGCTTCTTAGACCCAGCAGCCAACTGATTAACCCCACTGGTCAGCGTTGGTACCTTGCTGTTCAGCGTGTTTAAGCCAGAAGTCAATTGACCTGACCCGTTCATGAGTTGTGCGGATGAGCTGGTCAACTTGTTGCCAGCAGCGGTTAATTTGCCCGTGTTGGCGTTGAGCTTGTTGACACCGGCAGCGGCGGTTTGTAGACCACTATTTAATTGCGTAGCCCCACTGGAAACTTGGTTAGAACCGCTCTTCAATGAAGCACCGTTCTTAGCCAACTTGGCAGTCCCATTCATGATCTGAGCTACCCCGTTGGTCAAGGTCGGCACTTGGCTGTTGAGTTGTGACAAACCAGTATTCAGCGTTGTTGAACCAGCAAACGCCTTATCGACCCCAGACGTGTATTGTGTTACGCCAGAAGTCAACTGACTAACACCATCTACAAGACTAGTACCGGATGCGGGATTGACTGCTGCATTAAGCTGCTGAACACCTTGTGCAAAAGTCGTTAACTCACCAGTTGTACCAGTAAGGTTCATACCAGCCAATTGTGTGAGAATTTCAGTCAATCCTTCGTAAACTTTCGTCGTCGCTTTCTGAGTACCCGCAGTTAATTCAACTAATTCTGCACTAGCTTTGGTCGTACTCCCAGTTGACGTTGTCGTACTTGCGCTCGATGTTTGTGTGGAAATCTTACCAGTCGCATCATTGGCCGCAATTGCTTCTTTAGCCAACTCATCAGCTAAAGAGGATTTGGCAGAACTATCACTGGTCGCTTGTACACTAGCCGCAGTCTTTGCAGCTGCTGCAGCCGCAGTCTTTGCGGCCGAAACACCATTATCAGAAGTTGTTTCTGATGAACTGCCACTCCCACTGTCAGTTGACGTCGTGTTTTCACTTGCCGCTAGCTTTGCCGCTTGCTCGGCATAACCCTGAGCTTCTTTAGCACCAGTCTGAGCATCGGTAAGCCCTTTTGTTAAGGCCGCAATTGATGCCGTCATTCCAGGATTTGTAGCTGTACCATCCCCATTGACTGCTACTAAGACTTCATCAGCACCCGCACCCAGAAGCTTAACTTTACTGGACAAAGTAGCTGCTTGAGTAGCCAATGCACTTGCTCCGCTGTTCAAATCACTAGACTTACCACTCAAAGTAGACAGACCAGAGTTCAAGCTCTTACTACCATCAGACAGTTTAGTCACACCACTAGCCAATGATTTTGAACCCTTACCAAGTGTCTTCACGCCTGAATTCAGCGTGTAGACCCCGTCAACATACTTATAAGTCCCAGTCTTTAACGAGCTTGCGCCACTAGCTAACTTGGACGTCCCAGCAGTTAATTGCGGCATCCCAGCACTTAACTTGCTGACACCCGCCGTATACTGATTAACCCCACTAGCATACTGGCCAACCCCGCTGGTATACTTCGCCAGCCCGGTTTGTAGCGTCTGTGCCCCCGTCGACAACTTTTGAATCCCGGTCGCCAATGGCGTCACGGAAGTCTTCATTTGTTGCAGGCCGTTATTCAGCGTGTGAACCCCAGTCGTGTAGGTGTTCAGGCCATCCGTTAAGGTAACCGTCCCGTCCTTTAACTTGGCGGAACCCTTGGCAGCCTTGTCCATCCCCTGACCGACAGCGTAGATCTGCTTGAAGGTAGCTTGGGCATAAGCCTTCGTCACCTTGGCACGGATTTCACTATCCAACTTGGATGAACCCACTTCACTCATGACTTGGGCGATGTAGTTGGCAGAACCATTCGTCTTATAGGTAAACGTCATCTTCTTGGGATTCTTGTTCAGCGCCGTTGCGGCGTTGGCAGAGAAGTTCTTGGGAAGCGTGATCACCGTGTAGTACTTGTGATGCTTCAACCCCTCGGCCGCCGTCTTAGCGGATACGAACCGCCAGCCCAATTGTTTGTTTTTCTTCAGGTTGGTAATCGTTTGATCCCCAACGTTTAGTTTCTGGCCCTGGTAAGTCACCGGTTTATCTTGATTGACCACCGCAACGGGTAGACTTCCAGTCTCCCCATACGGGTCCCAGACCGACTTCAGAAAGAAGATACTGTAGAGGAATGGAATAAACATAATGGCAAGAACGGAGATTAAAATCAACCGATTATGCCGAATGTAATTCCATTCGCCTTTAATCATATTCACAAATGCCAACTCCCTTTATCCTCAAAATTACTTTAAAATTGCGCGTTTTCAGCTAATAATAAAAGTATCTTCGCACATTAATGCTTGACTTGTCAAAAATACAACACGCCATCGACAATCTTTAGAAATCGTCACCAATCCTATAGTATCAGCATTCAAGCGTTCTCACATATAATAAATTAAATTTCATTGGGCACCATGTTCAGACGGATTCTTAACGATATGCCTAATTTTAGCGCGTCTGAATGGCAAGCACCTTGACCGAAATCAAGCTGAATGACGTCCTTAACAATAATAACTGAAAATGACGCAACTGGCACAACTATTTTGCCAAAACCTGTAACTGACATCTTCCATTCAAAAAAGTCGCTCACCAATTGGCAAGCGACTCCGCAATCTCTTCATTTAGAACAAAGCAACAATTGACCGCCACATCCGGACGAAGACGTTCGCCTTCTCAACGGATTGTGTCACCTTCAAGGGTACCTTAGTCGTCTTGGTATTGCCCAAGAATCCTAACTGGTCGCCCTTCAAGGAGAGGTTGGCCGTTCCAATCGTCGTATTCTTCGTCACTGGTGCTTCCAAATCACCCTTGTTACTGTACTTGGACTTCAGTTGCGTCTTAGCTGATACGTTGCTGGCAACTTGGTCATCACGAATCCACAGCTTGACATCCTGACCCAGCGCCGTCTTCGCGGTCTTAACCTTGGCATCATGAGTCGTTACAGTCTTAGCACCCTTAATTTGCGTACCAGCCTTGTAGCTGACCGTTTTAAAGTTGTTGTAGACGTAAGACATCATCTTTTGTGTTTGTTGGAAACGTGAAGCATCGGTTTCCGACTTGTGCGCTGCGTGCAGCACAACTGTCACGATCCGATTGCCATCGTTGTTGGCTGTCCCGGTAAAGTTCGCGCCGGCAGCATCGGATGTCCCAGTCTTCAGGCCATCCACGTGGAGCTTAGAATAAGAAGCGGACAAGCCCTTCAACATCCAGTTCCAGTTATCCATCTTGGTGGCGTCGTTCGTGCCCTTTTCAAACCACATCTTCTTGATGCTCGTCGTCTGTAGGACTTCAGGGTACTTGTTCAACAGGGCCACTGCCAATTTGGCTTGATCAGCCGCAGACCATTCGTTTTCTGCGGACCCCTTAACGTTGCTATAGCCGAGGTTACCGACTTGCTTGTTGGTCAGCCCACAGGCGTTGTAAATCTTAACGTCGGTCATGCCCAACTTCTTGGCTTGTGCCTTCATTTGCGTCACGAACGCATGTGGTGACCCTGCCACGGCACTACCCAAGGCTTCCACGGCACCGTTAGCCGAGTAAACCAAGGATGCCTGATACAGAGCCTTGACCGTGTACTTGTGACCGGCCCGTAAAGGCACGTTAGACAAGTTCGTATTTTGTGCGACCTTAGCAATGTCCTTGCTGATGGTAATCTTTTGATCCCACTTCAACTTGCCCGACTTGATGGCGTCCAATACCATGTAGATCGACAACAGCTTGGTCATCGAAGCGACGGGAAGAGTTTGGTCCGCATTCTTATTGTACAAGATCTGACCGGTCTTGGCGTCGACCGCGATACCGGCCTTCGCTTTCAAGTTAACTGTCGTACTGTTACTGCTGGTTGCGGCCTGGGCCGTAACCGGTGCGCTCAAACTACTAATACCACCAGTGATCAGCGTTACCGCCGTCACCAGTCCAATAACGAGTTGCTGTAATCGTTTCATCATTAAAATCAAAACTCCTCTATCTTATGTAAGGCCAGAAACGGCCCTTGGTTTATGCCAAATTTAGCGATTCAAAACGCAACTTACTGTCCCGGCGTCTTCAACCGTTGCGGGATGGCCAGTGGCTGGTCGTGTTTGACCGGCAAATGAATCACGAAGCTAGTCAACGCATCGTCTGACTCCACGTAAATGTACCCACCGTGAAGGGCCACGATACTCTGTGCAATGGCCAAGCCAAGGCCGGTCCCGCCGGTTTCCTTAGACCGCGACTCTTCGACCCGGTAAAACCGCTCGAAGATCATATTCAATGATTCTTTCGGAATCTTCGGTCCATCGTTGGTCACGCGGACCTCCAGTTCAGTGGGGCTCAGTTGTTTAGCACCTAGATTGATGTGTTTCCCACCATCACCGTACTTCAATGCGTTGGAAACCAAGTTATTGAAGACCCGCACCAACTTCTCGGGATCAGCCTCCATCATAATCGTTTCCGATGAATTCTCGGCGCCAATCGTCATGCCCTTCTTCTGGGCCTCCAGTTCAAAACTGGCACCCAACTGTTCGAGCATCGCCGCCAAATTGATGTTGGTCAAGCTCAGTGGTGTATCCGTTTGACGGACCTTGGTGTACTCGAAGAGATCATCCACCAAAGATTTCATCTGTTTAGACTTCAAAAATGCCGTGTGCGTGTACTTGAGGAGGTCGTCCTCACTGTGATACTGCTTATCCTCGATCAGCCCCAGATAGCCGATAATCGACGTTAACGGGGTTCGGATATCATGACTGACATTGGTAATCAGCTCGTCTTTGGACTTCTCAATGGCCCGTTCTTCATTCATCGAATTGATGACGGAATCCACCAGCGCGTTGACAGAATCCACGACTCGCTGGACGTCACCACTGACCCGAAATGGAATGCGGTGATCGAAGTGCCCGTTGGCAATGTAGTGCAACTCGTCAATAATGTGCCGCAACTGCATTTGCCGGTACCGCCGAATCAGCCGCCACCAGACGACTAACGCGTCGGCCACGAGCATCAGACCAATGAACAGATTCTCCCAGCTCCAGAGCTGAAAGTGATTAGGTCCCAAGACGACGGACCGCTTGATGATAAAGATCCCATCACGCAGTCCGGGGTTACTTTCGATAGCCTGTACAATCAGCACCAGCAACGCCAGATTCAGCATCAGCAGGAGAATGACGGTCACGACCCCTTCCATGAACAGCGCACTCTTCTCGCGCGTGGTTAACTTCATGGTTGTGCCTCCCGGATATTCAATTGGTAAATGTTGATTAAGTCCATGTTGCGCTCCTACTCTTCTGGTTGCGGTTTGATTGGTGATACTGGGAGATTGGCAGCTTCGATAACCTTGGATACATAGTTAGGCTAGTTTGACCCGTGATTGCTCACTGTTCAAACTTCTTTGGCCCATTTGTGCGTTCAGTTTATGTTGCCGAAACGTGTTCCAGCAGGCAGTCAGCTCCGCTTAACCCCGCTAGGCCAAAAATCCAAGCCCGGGATTTTCACCCCAGCGACGTTAATGCTCACTAACTCCCGCCTGCTTCCACACTCTTTTTTGAAACGTGTTCCAGCAGGCAGCTGACTCCGCTTAACCCCGCCAAGCCAGAAATCCAGGTTCGGGATTTCTAACTTGACGACGTTAATGCTCATCAGCTAACCGCCTGCTTCCACACTCTTTTCCTTTTTATCTTGATTCGATCTTATACCCCACACCCCAAACGGTTTGAATGACCTTTTCGCCGTTGGTGGCGTCTTCGATCTTATCCCGCAAGTGGCTAACGTGGACCATGACGGTCTTGGCTGAGACAATACTTTCCTGACGCCATACCCGTTCGAAAATTTCGTCCGCTGAGAAGACGCGGTTGGGGTGGCTAGCCAGTAAGTAGAGAATCCCAAATTCTAGGGCCGTCAATGAGACTGTCTTGCCCGCAATCGTCTTGACTTCGTGAGAATCCTTGTTGATGGTCAACGTCCCAATATCCAAGATATCAGGGCTGTCATCGGTCACTTGGTCTTGACTCCGCCGCAGTAACGACTTAACCCGCGCCATAACTTCCAAGGGGTTAAATGGCTTGGTGACGTAATCATCGGCACCAGAAATCAACCCTTGAATCTTATCCATATCACCCGTCTTCGCCGATAGAATCAGGATTGGGATCTGGGAATCTTTCCGGACTTCCTTCATGACTTCAATTCCACTCATTTCAGGCATCATGATGTCTAAGATCATCAAGGCAATATCTGGCGTGGTGTGTAGCTTGGTCAAGGCTTCCTTCCCATCGTAAGCGGTGATGGGTTCATAACCTTCATTTTTAATGTAAATTTCAAGTAATTGTGCAATTTCTTTATCGTCATCGACAACTAAAATTTTCATGCGGTCTATTCTCCTTTAATCAGCTAGGCTCATTCACTAGCGGTCCTGCCCCGTAGGTTTAAGTCTATTCTAACAAATAACCTGGGCCAAGCGACCGGAAAACCCGAACCTTTAGCCGGGCGTAAGGCACTTAACCATTCCTTAATCTTACACTATTTTCGAGTGACTCGCCAACCAACAGTTAAGGCTCAATTAAGCCCAAACCATAGCTCAGATTGTGGCTGCTACTTGTCAATCTAGCCGTAAATATCGCGTCGATGACCGCTAACGCCTTCCCCTTAGTGGTTGAGTTCGCAAGCGCATCAATATTTGCATAGAGCCATCGCGAAACAATCATGGCCTGATGGTTATCCATTTAAGGAACTTGTTGACGACTACACTACCAATCAGTGAAAGACATGATGGCAGTAATCCCCTGTTTGAAAACGAGGGAATTCTGCCTAACTAATATTAAAACCTAAGGCATTGTTCAAAAAAACTAACCCATGCATCGAGTTAGCTTTTCTCAGTAATAATTTATTTGTAATTAGGTGCGGCCTTCGTGATCTGAACGTCATGTGGATGAGATTCAATCAACCCAGCGTTGGAAATCCGGACAAATTGGGCATTGTCAATCAGGCTCTGCACGGTGGCACTCCCCGTGTAACCCATGCCAGAACGCAAACCACCCACCATTTGGAAGAGGATGTCATTCACGCTACCCTTGTATTCCACGCGGGCTTCAATGCCTTCTGGCACCAGCTTGTTAGCTTCATTCACGCCGCCTTGGAAGTAGCGATCGGCAGATCCATGGGACATGGAAGCTAGACTCCCCATCCCCCGGTACGTCTTGTACTTCTTACCGCCATCTTCGATGATGTCGCCAGGTGCTTCGTCAGTCCCGGATAACATGGAACCAAACATCACGGCATTTCCACCAGCGGCTAACGCCTTCACGATGTCGCCAGAGTACTTGATCCCCCCGTCGGCAATGATTGGCTTGCCAAATTCACGCGCCACGTTGGCAGCGTCATAGATGGCAGTAATCTGAGGAACCCCAACACCGGCAACTACCCGCGTCGTGCAGATAGAACCAGGACCAATGCCGACTTTAACCACGTCGACGCCGGCTTCAAACAGTGCCCGCGTGCCTTCACCCGTGGCAACGTTACCGGCAATCAGCGTGGCATCTGGAAATTGTTGGCGAATCTGGGCAACCTTGCGCAACACCCCAGCGGAGTGACCGTGCGCCGTGTCGATAATGATGGCGTCGGCACCGGCCTTGAGTAAGGCGTCGGCCCGGTCAAATGTGTCAGAGGTGACCCCCACGGCTGCGGCAACCAGCAAGTGATTGTTAACGTCCACAGCGGCGTGTGGGTATTGATCAGCATCGTTAGCGATCGCTTTCACGTCGGCTACCATTTGCGCTTGTGACTCGGCACTCATATTTTTGTGGATGACCCCGAGGCCCCCATTACGGGCCATGGTCGTGGCCATCGTGGTCTCGGTGACCGTATCCATCGAGGCACTTAGGAACGGAACGTTCAGCTTTAAGTTTGGCGCTAATTGGACACTCAGATCGACTTCATTCGGTAAAACGTGGCTTTCTGCGGGTATTAACAAAACATCATCAAATGTGATTCCTTCTTTAGCAAACTTCGTGTCCCAATTAGACATAGTTGATATCGCTCCTCTTTAATTTAGTCTCAGGCTCGGTTAGGAATCCTGGGAGATATTGTTTCTAAATTTACCAGTCTAGGCCACTCAGGTCAAGGACTCTCACCGAACTATCATCATTCAATCGAAGCCACTGGGTAAATTAACGAGTTGTTGAACCACTACTTATCTAATTGGTTTTCCCATTATACAAGTCATCATTTCCGTTGATACAGCCAATAAGTCACGCTGACCCCTTCAAAGACCTGCGTATGCTGGGCAACGCAGTGGTAGTGTCGTGTCAGGTCCTTTGTCAGCTTGCTGGTGCCCGGATTCAGATTGCCACTGGTAATTCGGCCACTGCCCCCTTGCCACTGCTTAACGGTCTTGCCAGCCGGCGTGTTGAGGACAACCCATTCCACCTGATGCCGACGAATCACGTTTTGCTGTGATTGCAGAATCTGAGGGGCTGAACTCTGCGGAATATTGTAGTTTTGGAAGAAATACGTGCTGGGAATGGCCCCAGATGCCGTGTAGAAGCCCATGTCGATCGATCCGTAGTTCAGCAACGTCAGCCGCGTTCCGGCCGGTGTTTCTCGCCGCATGAGTCGTCCGAAATCAATCTGGGCGGGTTGCTGTGGCTTCGTTGTCTGCTTTTCGGTGATCGACGTGTTGTTTGGAAAGACCTTTGAATCAGTCACATTATTGTTGACTCCCAGCACCAGAAACAAGCTCAGTAGTAGCGTCACCAGGATAGGGAACGGCGCATCCCCAGTGGGCAGACCGACGTGTCGAAAGAAGATTTGGCAGAAATACACGAACGGCAGGACGAAAAAGCCAAAGTAAATCAACTGGTAATACTGGTAGACCGCACCCGCCTGATAGCCGTACAGGGCTAATAGATCGCAGCCCAAGGCACTTGCCAAGTACAGTCCCCGGCTAAAGTTACTGGTAAAAATATCACGTTGAAACAGCACAACCAGCGTACCCACGACACCCAGCAGGAAGAACAGGACGTTTCCCCAATAGAATTGCGAAACCAGCGTGATCGACTGGACCAGATTCGCAAAGGCCGCCACGGAGGAAGTCAGGTAAACCTTGGTATTGAACAGAATGTACACGTTAATAAAGGCTTGAAGCGATCCGGTCATCAAGAAATAAATCAGCCAAGGGAGCGTCGCCAGTAGAAAGCCACCGGCACTCCACCCGATGACCCGGCCCAATTGTCGCCACTGCCGCTTAACCAGCAGCCGTCCCATAATTACCAGATAGAACACGATCCAAGCACCGAGAAGCGTGTATTTCGACAGGAAAACAATACCGACCAGCGCCCCCTGTGCAAAGTACCACCAGTGACTGACGCGAAAGTCGCGGCGATCCAACAGCACCATCAAATAAATTAGGGAGAGCAACAGCGGCAGCGTAAAGAATTCCACCGTATCGCCGTAATCGTAATACGGATGGTACAGAAATAATAGCGGGGAAAGCAAGGCTGTTAACAGCGCCGGCAATTCGCTAGCGTTCAGTAACTTGGCTAATTTATAAACAAAGAACATAGCGGCCGTAACCGTGGCAATCTCAACCAAAAAGATCAGTAAAAAACTCCGTGACGAGACCAGATAGGCCAAACCATGGAGAAAGTACACGTACGGCCCCTTCTGCTCGAAAATATCCTTGTACGGAACGATACCATGCATCATGGCCTTGCCCACCGTAAAGAATGCGTTATTGTCCGGCGATGTATCGAAGTAGAAGGCCGGTGACGTGTAGGAGCAAAATGTCATGATAAACGCGCCAACGATGGCTAATAACCCCAACGATTGACAATCCGGACTGCGTAATTTCAAGCGAATTCGCTGCAACATGGTGACCCCTCCTCATTAATTCGGTGAACAATCAATCTGAGCGGATAAGAAAAGGCGTGGTTACCCACGCCTTTTCTCTGTGTTAGATAGTTGTCGCATCACGCGACAGTCTCGGTAAAATGATGTTCACCATTTTCCGAAGCACTCTCGTTCTGGCTGTGATGTGACCCCACCTCAACTCATGATATCAGTCTACGCACTTACGCCATCTACGAACAGTAAACTCACTCTATTTGTAAATGTAGTAGCGGATCTGGTAGGCCTTGTACCCCTTTTGAGCAACGTCAAAGCGGAAGTACTTGCCACCTTCGGCTAACTTCTTAGCTTGCTTCTTGCTCAATTTGATTTCAAAACGGCCATTCTTGGCAACTCTGAACTTCTTAACTTCCTTGCCCTTACGGTTAAAGAGTGCCACTTCAGCACCCTTCTTGCCCTTTTGGAAGAGGATCTCGCGGGCGTCCTTCCGATAGTGAAGACGACCCCGCATCTTCTTAGATGCAGCTAATACCTTTTCCTTCTTAGCAGGTTTCTTGGCTGGCTTTTTAGCTGGTTTAGCAATACTACTACTTTCAGCAGAACTACTTACGGCCGCGCCCCCAGCTTCGCTAGACCCCATGGCTGGCGCCACCATTTCGCTACCAGCACTACTCCCACTCGCGGCGTCGGCATCGCTGCCGTCGGCGTTAGCGGTGGTCGCAATGGCCCCCGCAGCGAATAATGCAGCAACTAATCCCAATACATACCCAAAGATTTTTTTCATAAAAAATCCTCCCCTATGAAATGAAATTTTTCATCGAGTCCATGACCGGCTCAACTACTTAGTGGCATCATAGGTCTTTTACGAATGGGCAACAAGCCATAGAATTTAGCGACTTAGCGGCAAAATAAAATCAGCGGAATTCGCAATGGTTACCGCGGATTTTGTCCTCTACCAATCAGGTGGCACGCGAATAATGATGATTGATCACCGGTTGTCGCCTGCGACTGATAGGTTTCTGACTGCTGTGGGGACCGATTCAAACCAGAGCCCGGTCTTGGTTCTCGACTTGAGGCCTCGCTTAAATCAGCGTGTTTTCAAGCTCATCCCACGGACGAGTCTCCACAATCAGCCAACTTTCCAACTGATTGCCAAAAAGCCCCATCCAGCAGTCACCACACAGGTAACAACCAAACGGGCCTCATTTGACTGACATTTTAACGATTACTTCGGATTAACGACGTCAGAACCAGCAACCGGCAGAATCCTTGATTCCCGCAAGCGGCGCCAGTTGCCAGCGTCATTAATCAAATCCGATTGAGGTGATTAACCGAAGAAACCACCGTTGATCTTGTAAGTCCGCCGTAACCAGAACATGGCTGCGATGGAAACCAGGCCCAAGATAATACTTGGCCATGGCATCAGGATTGGGTTAACAATACCTGGCAACATTTGTGCCAAGTAGAACAACGCCATCCAGACCAGGAACCCAACTAAGACGATCAGGGCCCGCAAGAACCCATTGAGCGTGTGTTTGATCTTAGGACTGAATAAACGCGGCATGATTGGCAAGATGAACCCAGCAATCAGTGCACTGACGGTGATGGCCGTGATTCCAACGGGGCGGCTGGTCGTCATCAGCTTTGGTGAGAAGAGGTACATCACCCCAAACATCAAGTTAAAGATCATGAAGAACGTCAAGGAATTGTAGATCATGTTTGGCCAATAGTTGCGCCCAAACAATTCATTATCTGGCCGCGTTGGCCCTTCGACAACTTCCTTAACCCGTGCTTCGATGTCGCCGTAAGTATTCTTACCCGTTTTCCCGCTCTTTTGGCCCTCAACCAGTTCATTAACCATATCTTGAACGGCCGCAGCCTTCTTTTCTGGCGTCAGCTTGGTATTTTCGAGTTCCTTGTTGAAGCGGTACATGTATTCGGCATTACGCTTGGTCAACCCAATGTTGTCAAACGCTGCCCGTTCACTTACAGCGACGTTATTGCGCTTCTGATGAACGCCCGCATTACGCGGAGTTTGCTTGTTATCACTCATCTACTTCTGTTCCCTTCTAAACGTTGAAACGGAATTCGACGATATCGCCGTCTTCCATCACGTAGTCTTTACCTTCAACCCGCAGCTTACCGGCTTCTTTAACAGCAGCTTCGGTCTTGAATTGGTCTAAGTCGTCAAACGCCATCACTTCGGCACGGATAAACCCGCGTTCGAAGTCGGAGTGAATAATCCCGGCAGCTTGTGGTGCCTTCGTGCCCGTCTTGTACGTCCAGGCACGCGTTTCTTTCCCACCAGCCGTGAAGAACGTTTCCAAGCCTAAGAGGTGGTATGAGGCCCGAATCAACCGGTTCAACCCCGGTTCCTCAACCCCTTCAGCTTCCAAGAAGTCTTGCTTTTCGTCATCATCCAACTCAGCAATTTCTTCTTCAGCTTCAGCGGCCACGGCAATGGCTTCGGCGCCTTCTTTGGCGGCGTAGTCCTGAATCAGCTTGAAATACTTGGAGCTTTCAGGATCAGCCATGTCGTCTTCGGCAATATTGGCCACGTACAGCACTGGCTTAGACGTCAACAGGAAGAGGCCCTTGACGACCTTCATCTCATCTTCGTCAAAGTCGATGGTCCGCACAGCACCACCATCTTCAAGGACCGGCTTGATCTTCGTCAAGACAGCCAATTCTTCCTTGGCTTCCTTGTCGCTTCCTTTAGCCGCCCGTTCAACCTTAGCCAACCGCTTGTTAACGGCTTCCAAGTCGGACAAGCCGAGTTCCAAGTTGATCGTTTCGATATCATCGATCGGATCGATCTTCCCAGAAACGTGGGTGATATTGTCGTCGTCAAACGCCCGCACAACGTGGACAATGGCGTCGACTTGGCGAATGTTTTCCAGGAACTTGTTTCCCAGGCCTTCACCCTTGCTGGCACCCTTAACGATCCCGGCAATATCGGTAAATTCAAAGGTCGTTGGGACGACTTTCTTGGCTGGAATTAATTCTTGAATCCGGTCGAGACGGCTATCTGGAACTTCCACCATCCCCACGTTTGGGTCAATCGTCGCAAACGGGTAGTTCGCCATTTCGGCACCCGCCTTGGTAATCGCGTTAAATAAAGTTGACTTCCCGACGTTCGGCAGGCCAACGATCCCTGCAGTTAATGACATAGCAATTATTCACTCTTTCCATTATCGGTGTCGGCCTTACGAACCAATACCTTTTTTAATTTCTTTTCAAACTCGCGCCGTGACAACATCACAACGTGACCACAATTTGTACACTTGATTTTAATATCGGCACCCATCCGGGTAATTTCCCAACGGTTCGTCCCGCATGGATGTGGCTTCTTCATTTCCACCAAATCGCCTAAATCATACATACTTTGGCCTCCCTAGCTTAATCCGATTGGATGTTCAACAGGTCTAAGATGCGGTTCAAGTCGTCGTTTGAGAGATACTCGATCTCGATGCGGCCCTGATGGTCATCACCATTGCCTTCGTTGATGGAAACCTGCGTGCCAAAGCGTTCTTGGAGCTGATTTTCCGTCGACCGAAGGAATGGTGACTTCTTCTTGGCGGGCTTCTTAGCGAGCTTCTTAGCTGCGCCATTCAGCTTGCTAACTTCTGCCTCCAGGGTTCGTACGGTCATACCATCGGCAACAGCCTTCTTGGCTAAGGCCACTAACTTGGTCTTATCCTTCAGGGACAGCAACGTCCGCGCTTGGCCCATCGACAACTCGTTCTTTTGCAGCATGTCTTTGACCGCCTTAGGCAACCCAAGTAACCGTAAATAATTGGCAATGTACGGGCGGCTCTTGCCTAACCGTTCAGAAACCTGAGCCTGCGTCAAGGTGAGCTTGGTCATCAAGGTGTCGTAGGCTTCGGCCTCTTCAAGTGGTGTCAGATCTTCGCGTTGGAGGTTTTCCAACACGGCGATCTCCATCATTTGTTCTTCAGTAATATCTCTAACAATCGCGGGAATCGTCTCCTTACCAGCTAATTTGGAAGCCCGGAAACGCCGTTCACCCGCAAGAATCTCGTAGCGGTTAGTCCGTTTATCCGGTTGACGCACAATAATCGGCTGGAAAACCCCCGTCTTTTCGATGGAAGCCGCTAAGTCGTTTAATCCCTTATGATCGAACTTCTGCCGTGGTTGATACGGGTTGGGGCGAATATCGGTCAGGTTCAGATCCATAACCGTTTCTTCACCAGCATCCACGCCATTCTCAGCAAATAGCGCGTCGATTCCGCGCCCTAAACTTTTCTCTTTCTTACTTGCCATGGGCAGCTAGCACTTCCTTTGCGAGTTCAGTGTATACCTCAGCACCTTTGGACTTTGGTGCGTAATCAATAATTGGCATCCCATGACTGGGTGCCTCCGCCAACTGGACATTCCGCGGAATAATCGTGGCGTAAACCTTGTTCTGGAAATACTTCTTCACTTCTTCATTGACCTGCTTGCCCAGATTGGTCCGGGCGTCGTAAAGGGTCAACAGCACCCCTTCGATCTTCAGGTCACGGTTGAAGTGTTTCTGGACCAACTTGACCGTGTTCAAAAGTTGGGTCAACCCTTCCAGCGCATAGTATTCACTCTGCACGGGGATCAGAATCGAGTTGGCTGCGGTAAACGCGTTGATGGTCAGGAGCCCCAGCGAAGGGGGACAGTCGATTAAAATATAATCGTAATTGTCACGAATCTCGTCCAAGGCATCCTTTAACCGAGTTTCGCGCGCCATCATTGGCGTGAGCTCGATTTCAGCTCCGGAAAGCTGGATCGTTGCGGGAACGATGTCCAACCCTGGATGTTCTGTATGCCGAATCGCCTCGTTGATCGGTGTCTCGTTGACCAAGACATCGTAAACTTCGCGTTCAATGGTGGCTTTTTGAATGCCGACCCCACTGGTCGCGTTGCCTTGGGCATCGGTATCGACCAGCAAGACTTTTTGGCCAGCTGATGCCAGTGCGGCGCCTAAATTGACGCCAGTCGTGGTCTTACCCACGCCACCCTTTTGATTGGCTAATGCGATGATATAGCCCATATGTCGTTCCACCTCTAGCTTTCTTTGGGAATGTCAATGATGATGCGGTAACTATCTGCGGTTTCTTCTTCCTTGGTCGTCAGTGCCATCCCGGCATCCGTGACCATCTTAACAGAGTGGCGAATCGTATTGACCGCCACCCGCGTATCCCCGGACACGCTGTGTTTGGTGACTTTACGTCGTCGCTTCGGCTGCTTCTGCTTGGCAATCAACGCCTCGGTCTCCTTGACCGTCAACTGATTAGCCGCAATCTGCTTCAGCATCGTCGGTTGATCATCGACTGCCAGAGAAAGTAAGGCTCGACCATGGCGCTCGGTGATTTGCCGATTCAAAATGGCGTTACGTACCGGTTCAGCCAATTTCAATAAGCGTAACTTATTGGCAACGAAGCCCTGACTCTTCCCAATCCCCTCGGCAAGTTGTGCTTGGGTCATGTGGTTAAGTGTCATCAGCTGCTGGTAGGCGTGGGCCTCTTCAATGGCAGACAATTCTTCCCGTTGGAGGTTTTCGATCAGTGCCATGGAGGCCGTCTCGTCATCGCTCATTTCTTCGACGATAGCGGGAACTTCAGTCCATTTTAAACCGTTGATCGCCCGAAAGCGCCGCTCACCGGCAATAATCTCGTAGTGATCGGCCTCGTACTGACGCAACACGATAGGCTGCAGGAGCCCATGTTCCTCAATGGTCTGGGCCAGTTCGCCGATGGCTATGGGATCAAACCGTTGCCGTGGTTGAAACCGGTTCGGAATGATCTGGGCGACCGGAATCATCACCACGTTTTGTTTCACGGGATGTGACGGCTGCGTGGCCTTTTCCCGATTATTTCCAAATAATGAAAATGGCAATTATCTTACCCCCATTCCATTAATCTTCTAATGGTTCTTTGTTCGGCGTTCCCGCTTTGCGGGGGTAACGCTTGGGTGTGTGCTTGACCTTATCGATGATGACAATATGACGTTGGTCATGACTGACCGGTAACTCGAAGGCGTGGTCTGCGGCTAGCTGGCCACCCAACGTCGTAATGGCGGATTGGCTCACGGCTAATTCGTTAGCGGTGGCTGCAGCTTTCAGGGCCACGAATTGCCCGCCCACCTTAGCCAGCGGCAAGCACAGTTCGCTGAGGACGGACATCCGAGCAACGGCACGCGCCAAGACTAAGTCGTAGCCTTCGCGGTTGGTTGCTCGCTTGCCGCCAAACTCCTCGGCGCGCGCATGGTGGAAAGCCACACCGGTCAGGTTGAACTTAGCCGCGAGTTCATTTAGAAAAGTGATCCGCTTGTTCAGCGAGTCGACGATGCTGATCTGTAACTGTGGAAAGACGATCTTCAACGGAATCGATGGGAAACCGGCACCAGCGCCGACATCCACGACCGTCAGGGGTTCCGTTCGCATCGTTGGCACGTAAAAAGCGGGCGTCAGTGAGTCGTAAAAATGCTTCAAATAGACATCTGGCTCCGCAGTAATGGTCGTTAAATTTACGTGTTCGTTGGTCGCAACTAAGAACTCAAAGTACGTCGCAAATTGCTGTTCCTGTGTTGCGGTTAATTCAATGCCTTGCGTGGCTAGCGCGGCACGAAACTCTTCTGGATTCATACACTATCTCCCAGTTCACTTCTGTGAAACACAATTGTTTCACGTTTGATTATACTTTACCTTACTTACAAACGAAACGCAACCGACCTGCCAGTTAAAAACCGCCTGCCAGAGGTTGCCCTGTTATCACGTCGTTTCCTATTATACCGAAAATCCGGTTCACATGAAACGCCTATCGCTGGGAAAATAATAAGAGGGATGATTCCCGCTGTCTCGCTAGGAACCATCCCTCTTGAAAACTTTTAACGTCTCATGACTATCGTCTAACGTGGGCCTTGTCGACCGCATCACCCGTTAGAGAAAGTTTTCGTTGACCATGCGCCGCGATCCGGTCGGTCTGGGCCGGTGCTTGGCAAACCCCGTATTACCGATCGTAATCGTGTCGATGACGGTCTGCCCCAGATACAACGGGTGATTCGTCACGCTCGCCATCCCCCGCTGTATGGTGATGACGTTGTAATTAATAGCGTCGTGAACCTCGTGATAGTGTGGGTCCTGACAGTTAATGTAAGTCGTTGCCGAACCCACGGTCGTCACGGGGATCGTGTTGTCCACCAGGTAGCTGGCGCCAAAGTGTAAGTGACCGGTAAAGATTCCCCCAATATTGTGCCCGTGGAGAATCGCCAAGAGTTCCCGATTGTTCTGTAGCAAGGCGTAGCGCATCGACCGCAGCGCCGGTGCGTCCAATGGGTGGTGGAGAAAAATAAAGGCTCGCCGGCGCGGCGCAATGTGGAGGTTCTTATTCAACCAATCTAACTGCTCGCGATCCAGCCACCCGGCCTCTTTATTGGTCTCCCATTTAGAATCCAAAAAGTAAAAATCCATGTTCTGATACATCTGCTTATAGGCATAATATGGCTGATGTGACTGGGATAAATACCCAGCGTTGAAAGCCTCCCGATCATCTTGATCACCGAGAATCACCTGAATCGGCGCCTGTAAGCGCTCGGCCTGTTCACTTAAGTAGGCCCGCAACTTGGCGTAATCCTGCGTCGTGCCCTTCTGTATCAGGTCTCCCCCGATGACAATGAGATCTGGCGCAATCTGATGCACCAAAACATCGTCAAAGATCTGCTGGAGCTTCTTGATTGGTGACATCTGCTGATGATACTGTGGTTCGACGGCGGCCGCGGTTAATTGCGGATCCGACAAATGCACAATGGTAAATTTGTTCATGGCCCCGTTGCTCCCCCCCGAAATAAAATCCGGTCGTCGGAAATGGTTTCCCAGCGACGGTGAGATAGACTGTCCCTAAGTTACTTCCAGCATAGCGAACTTATGTAAATAATTGGTATGGTCCATGTCAACATCGTGTAAAATTTTCGCAAATAGTGAGCAATCTCACGAAGGGGCTGAACTGATTGGTACCACAATAATTTCTTGAAGAATGGGCTTGGTCGCCGTTTGTAGCCGAAGGAACTGCCACTTACTGCACCCCAAAAATGATCAATTCAAAAAGCGCAACGAATTTCACAGAATTCGTTACGCAATCAACTTGGTCGATGAAGGTATTCACCAACTAGCTATGACGTTTTGGTGGTCGGGAAAACCACAACATCGGTAACCAAGTAACAATCAGTATGATCAGCGTCTCAGTGTCTGTCGCGGACATACGACCATCCTCTTCCCCTTGATTTAAGTCCATGATACCAAGTGCTTGTATCGTTTCTGTATGGAAAGTCCCTTATTTTTGTAAAGGTTTGATGTCAATTACCGACCCCGCAAGCACCTGACTGCTACCGGGCCAGATCCCAGTGTAATCAAAAAAGTCCCAATTAAGCCAACTCACGGTTAGCTTAATTGGGACCCATTATTTGTAAATTATCCCTAGCAATTAACGGCTATAGCCTTTGCCAAGCCTAAGCCTGTCCATTGCAGACAGTCAGCATTTGACAAGTCACTAGTTCTTGATTGCCCGGACTTCTTCGAGGAACCACTTGTTGAATTCAACCGCGTCGATATCAACGGATACCTTAGCATTAGTCTTGCCATCGTGGTAAGCCCCACGAATATCGCCGACCGTTTCACCAATGGCTGGGCCATCAGTTTGGACGTCGATCCACATGTCTTCCGTGGTAATTGCTTCTGGGTGAAGCAGGTAGAAGATGGTGTTCACGTCATGCATGGCGATACCCTTGTCGCTGTTGTCACCATCGTTAACGATGATGTCATGCAGCATCTTACCGGTTTCGCTGATTTGTGGCAATTCTTGGATGCTTTCGTGGGTTAACAAAGCCTTCATGGTAATGTCCAACCCAACCATAACGATTGGCACACCGGATTTGTACACGATAGCGGCAGCATCTGGGTCGGTGAAAACGTTGAATTCTGCGGCACTGGTCATGTTCCCTTTGCCCAAGGCACCACCCATGGCGACAATTTCCTTAATGTTACGCTTAACTTCTGGGTATTCAGAGAAGAGTAAGGCAATGTTGGTGTATGAACCCGTTGGCACCAAGGTGATGGGTTCGTCGCTAGCCATGATTTCGTCATGTAAAGCTTCAACGGCAGTCTTGTCTAAAGGTTTTGGCAAATCAGTTGGGAAGTCGTAGCCAGGCATCCCTGATTCCCCGTGAATCCGAGCGGCGTCTTCAAAGTCCTTGAACAGGGGTTGTTCAGCACCCGCAGCCACCGGAATGTTGGCATTGAAGAAGCGCACGATCTTTTGCGCGTTGATGGTGGTCTTGTCGACCGTCACGTTACCAGCAACCGTCGTAATCAGCTTCAAATCAATGCTAGGATCGTTGATCGCCATGGTTAAAGCAGCTGCATCGTCAATCCCGGGGTCAGTATCCATAATAATTTTAGTTGTCATCTGTGTTTCCTCCCAATGAAATTAATTTCAGTTTCGTCAGCGGCCGTAACCGCTTACGTTTAACCCGTAAGTGAAACCCTGCCGTTACAGCAGGGCACTAAAGACTAAATCAAGTAGGAACAGCACGCCTAACAAGTAGACGGGCCAAGTCATTTCCTTAGCTTTACCCAGGGCCACCTTCATAATCGGGTAGCAGACAAAGCCAAAAGCCAGACCGGTTGAAATGCTGTTGGTGAATGGAATCAGCACGATAATCAGAAATGCTGGGAACCATTCGGAAAAATCAGCCATCTTAATGTTGCCGATAGCCGCCATCATCAGCGCACCCGTGATAATAATCACCGGCGCAATCGCTGCGGATGGCACGTAGGCCAGGAGTGGTACAAAAATCAGTGACAGTGCGAATAGGACTGCGGCAACTAACGCCATGATCCCGGTCCGGCCACCAGTTTCGATACCAGAAGCACTTTCAGCAGCGGCCACCGTTGGACTGGTTCCTAAGAAACCAGACAGGAAGGTCGTCACGGCACTCCCTTCAAAGGTCTTCTTGAACTTCTTTTGGTTCGGCAGTAAACCTTGCAGAAGGCCCATGGATTCAAAAACTAGAATCATGGTCATGGAGAAGGCTGCCAAGATAAATGGCGTGCTCAACCAGTGAGAGAAATCATTCTTGAAGACGATCTCGTGGTACTGCCCTAACCGCGCTAAATCAACGCTAGGGGTGTCGGCATCCTTAATCCCAAAGAAGAAGGCCACTAGACTCGTCGCGATAATCGCGATGAAGAAGTTTCCCTTTACCTTTCGAATGTACAGAACCAAACTGAGAAGCAGACCGAACAGTGCCAACATTGGCGTTGGTTTGGTCAGATCTCCCAAGACGACTAGTGAGGATGTCTTTCCGGCGACAATCAGCCCGGCTTTCTCCAGGCCGATTTCCACCAGGAAGAGACCAATCCCCGCAGTAATCCCGCTCTTCAGCGATTCTGGAATGGCGTCCGATAGAATCGTTGACACCTTGGTAAAGGCGATCAGCATGTAAACAAAACTGGCGACCGCCGCAATCCCAAGCGCCTCACGCCAACTCAGACCCATATTCACCACAATGGTGTAGGTAAAGAAGGCGTTGACCCCCATTCCCGGTGTCAGAATGATCGGTGCGTTCGCCCAAAAGGCCATCACCAAACACCCAATTACCGAAGAAAAGATGGTTGCGAAGACACTCAAGTCGGTGGGAATCCCGGCATCCTTTAAGATTAGCGGGTTCACGATAATAATGTAGGAGATGGCGAAGAAGCCAGTTACTCCTGCGATCAGTTCGTTGCGGACGACATCCTTATGCCGCAGCGCTTCTCTTAGCGTCATATCATTGGCTAAGTCCACCTGCGATTGTTGCTTGTCCATAAAAATCCCTATCTTTCGATGCGTCATTACTCGACGCACAGACTTCAACGGGCTTTGCAACCGAATGGTCTCACGCATCCGGCTGGGTTTCACTTCCCGTCTAGGAAGGTCGGCACCCGTACGGACTAATCGAGCAGCTGCTCGTTAGTCTCGCTACATATTGTACATGACGTTCGTTAAAAATCTTGGTGAATTGACTCGGGGGACAAACTGCGCCGATAAAGTCGCCTTACCGGGCAGTTAAACTGGACTGGGACGCTGTGGGCGGATGCTGGAAGCCACAGTGCGGTCTTCCAGCTTACTTTGAACCTCTGAGAACCGAGTTACAAAGTCACCAATTCTCTAAGCGGCAAGCCGCCAAGAGAATTCCCACGGCTGGGTCCATTTTAACCACTCTCACGGCTTACGTCAGTTTGGGCCCCCAAATGACCATGTTCACTTGTTGCATGAATGTCTATCCAGTCCCTGTGGCACCATCATCTAGCATCGGTACCTTTAGCTTATTTCAGCCACGAAGGCAGTCAGGTAAGGCGCTCAGCCACCACTACCTGACGGACAAAATCCGGTACTAGATGTGCTAAACCAGGGGCATTTGACACAGATAGCCCAAAGCCAACGGCCCTGGGCTATCAATTTTTAAACTTCAATCAAATCTAAGATTGGTAAAATCTTACCAAACGAAGAGACCAACAATCCCGGCAGAAAGCAAGGAAACTAAGATCCCAGAAAGTAACATGTAACCAACGTTCTTCGAGATCAATTCGTTGTTTTCACGGTCAACGATCCCCTTGAAACAACCGATAATCATCCCAGTAGTTGAGAAGTTAGCGAATGAAGTCAAGAAGACAGTCAAGATGGCACGGTAGTGATTAGAGAATGCATCCGTGTTGATGGTTGAAGCAATCTTACCCATAACAACGAATTCATTCGTAACCAACTTAGTCCCCATGTATTGGGCAAAGCCGAATGCATCGTGGACGTTCAGACCCATTAACCAAGCGAATGGGAACATGATGATCCCAAGGATGTGTTCCAAGGATAACCATGGGTTGAACAATTCAAGAATACGGTCAATCAATGCAGCTAAGGCAACGAAGGCGATAACGTTAGCAGCGATGATCAAGATCAGACGACCGGCACCTAAGATAGAATCACCCAAGAATGAGAAGAATGGTTCTTTCTTACCGTCATCTTCAACGGCACCCTCTTCAACAGCAACAGAGCTAGAACCACCGACTTTAGCGATAGTGTCTTCTTCTGGTGCAACTTCAACAGGGTTCAGCATGTTCGTTACGATGATGGCGTTCAAGATGTTAATTGGAACGGCCGTCAAAACGAATTGCCCAGGAACCATTTGGGTATATGCACCCAGAATGGAAGCCGTGATACATGACATTGACATCATCGCAAGCGTTAAGTTACGTTCTTTACGCATGCTCTTTAATTGTAATTGAGAAACGGCTAAGGCTTCAGTGTTCCCTAAGAACATCATTTCAACAGAGAAGAATGATTCGAACTTAGGTTGGCCAGTAATGAAGGAAAGACCACGGCCGACCCACTTGATGATCCAAGGTAATACCCCAATGTAAGTCAGGATATCGAACATTGGAACAACCAATAAAATTGGCAGCAATGAGCTCGTAACGAAATTCATTGTCTTAGCAGTCCCACCGAATTCTGGGGTTACCCAGTTAGGTAAGGCGAAGACGATCCCTTGGTAAGCCACTTGGACTAACCAGTTGAATCCATCGGCGGCACCCTTGACGATGTCTTGCCCGATTGAGAAACTGGTGAAGAACCAAGCCAAAACCAAGTTAAGAACTAAGACAATGGCAGTTGATTTCCAGTTGATTTTCTTCTTATTCTTAGAGAATAAGAAAGCGATTGCGAGGTAAACAATTACCCCTAAAATATTGACTGCGACTAGCATTGGTCAAAATACCTCTTTCCGATATTATTCTTTGATGTATGGCCCTTTGTCATACAAAAGTTGACGCGATGTGTTGCGGCAGAAATTATGTAACGCATAACTTCTGTTACGAACGTAATCAGTTCGTAACGGCTAGATTTCAACGTGTGCGGCGAATGGTGAAATTGCTAAACCTAAAAAATAATGGATGTTTCAGTACCGCAAACACGTTGACCTTTGCAACCTAGTGGTTAACCCCTGATGGTGCGACGACATCACCTCCCTTCATGGTACACGTTCGCTCATATCTACTGCGTAAATTCATTTAAAAAACTATGTCCGGCGGCATGGCCCGCTAACCCGAAATTCTCAAGGACGGTGGCGCCGACATCAGCTAACGTACGACGAACACCTAGCGCATGCGTACTTGGCCGCGAAGCCGAGTACGCAATGATCGGTAAGTACTCTCGTGTCGGCGTGACAGTTGCCGTTGGATCGACGGCGTGGCTAGCGGTCACGAGTAACAGGTCATTGACCCCCATGTCGTGAATGACTTGGCCTAACGCGCGATCCGCGTGAATCAAAGCCTCTCCGAAGCCTGTGATGTCGCCCTGCTCTCCGGCAAACCGAAAATCTGGTAGCATCACTAGGGCCATCCCTGAGGACGGGCGATACAACATCTCGTCAATCACCCTGAACGCATCCTGATTACTGCCTAGTTGAACTTTCTCTGCGGCATCCTGCGTCTGCAAATAACTCAGGAAGGGTGCGGCGATAGTGACGGGATAACCCGCCTCAGGCAAGGTAGCCAAGACGCTCTGCGTCCTCGTCTGACCATTGTAATCCCACATCTCCCGTAATCCCGTAGCAGCCCGGTTATCCTGTGCTGCCATGTGTAGGCGACCAAAGAATCCTAAGGGAACCGCAACAGGATCAATACCAAGCAGTGGATGGTCAATCCGAATATTACCGAGACCTAACCGCTGTAATGTTGGAAGATTTAGTTTACCCGACCAACTAACCGCCACATGACCTAATGTATCAGTTCCGACAGACTGAAAGCGGTTTGCATCTGGGGCTTCCCCCAGACCTAAACCAGCAAAGTCAATCACGAAAATGCGGTGAAATGCCACCATTTCTCACTCCTCAGGTCAACACTGACGTTTAATTCCAGTTGATGTTTTTTCGGTCTAGTAATAATATACCGTTTCCAGGAGCGCCTGTAAATGGCTGATTGCAAGAAATCTGAGAAACCTTATTTCCGAACATTGTGCCCCTTAATCGTTGACAGCACACGGACAGCGACAACGGTCTTCTCACAATTACCCGGAATGGTGCCATTTTACATAAAAGGATTTACTTGGTCCAAAGTCCCCTCATGCGAGCGCTACCACTTCCCGGCATGAATGTAAGTTGAATAATCGCGTAAAAAAATACCGTTCAACTAATCCAAGTCGGGGAAGACTTGGTTGAACCGAACAACTTACCTCCAGAATCATAAAAACGGGCTTCAAGTTGGGTGAAAATAACTTGAAGTCCGCTAACTTCCGGAAAGGAGGTTGTGACTTAATTCCCGTTTGATAATCATTTTAATACTTAATCGCCTCATAACTTGTATTTCGAACCAACTGACGCAGCCCCAAATCATACTATATTTTATTTCTGGCTACCGTTTTGGTTTGTAACGGTGACACTTAATTCCTTCATTACCTCAACAGATCACGCTTTAACGATTCTACTTAAAATCCTTGTATGACCTCTGTATCCGTAACATCCGAGCTCTAGTTAAAACCTGTAACACTGTCTACACGTCTCTAAACACATACGCTTACGTGAAGCGCTAAGCTGACACTATATTCAGTTGTTCATCATTCTTGAACTGTTGCTTGAATCCACCAGAGTTCGTTAGAAGGTTTATCGGAGTTGTCAAAAGCATTTTCTTTGTTGCGAGTTTCTCTACTAAAAACCTGTCTCTCGTCAAAACGGAAATCGGTTTCGTAAAGCATTGACTCAACTAGATCATGTGGTGCTGAATCACAACTCTTAATTCCTTTCCGTGACATAATAGTAACACGGGTTGTAAGCGTTTGCAATAGAAAAGCTAAAACTTCTTGATTTATTTTATTCAGATGGCGTAAACCGTTGCAGTAGCGGGACTTTTGCCAAAAAAACACCGTCAGCGAGTCGTGGTCGCTGACGGTGTTTCTGATGTATGAATCAATCCCAGGCAAATTCTATGGGTTCTTGTTTGGAGGAAAAGTTTCACAGATATGAGCTAGTAAATTGATTCCAAATTAAGTAAATCGAACCGAACTGTCGTGTGGAGTTACTCTCAACACACACCATAGTTATACCGCGAATTCATCCGTATTGCACACTTTTTGAATCCAAAATTTCCATCGACGGATTGAAAGTGCCGCCCAGTGGGCATTTTCAGTGTTAAAAGAAATCCATTTGGGTCCTTATTAATTAATACCAAGAAGGCTTGTCTCCATCAGTATTGGGCTTGTTAACACCCAAAGACTCACGGTTAGCCTGGCTAGGATCAGCGACCAGCTTGGCCACAACGGCGGCGATACTCTTCCGGGAAACCTCGGTCCCCTTGAAGGCTTCTCCCTTCTGCGTAGTTTCGTAGTCGATCTCATCCTTGTTGCTCAACCAAGCTGGCCGAATCAGAGTGTAGTCGATATCAGAACTTTCGATGACCTTAGCAGCGGCCGCATAAGTCTCCAGATAGCCACCGTCCAGCATCTGATGATTCCATTTGCCATAGTTGCCCGGAACTTCGTCGTAAATGCCCAGCGTGGAGATCCAGATCAGCCGACTAACTTGGCTTTCGGCCATCGCGGTCACAACGGTCTTGGCCTCGTCCTCAATATTCTTACCAGCGAGGTTAGCATAAACGATATCGATACCGGCCATCGCGGCCTTCAGGTCGGCGACATTGCTGGCATCACCCTCAACGACCTTGACCCGGTCACTGGCGGCAGCTGCTAAACGCTTGGCATTCCGCAGAAACAACGTTAAGTGGTTCTGATCATTTTCCAGCAGCTGTGCCGTAGCCAGCTTGGCGATCTTCCCATTGGCACCCAGTACTAATACGTTTGTCATAAATATTAACCCCTTTTCGTTTTTGTTTACGGTTATACTGTAATACTCATAGTTACATTTAGCAACTGAAAAGGTTGGGATTTTTAGAAATTAGTGCTTAAGATGGCTGCGTAACGGGGGTTCCGGGCATAAAAAAAGCAGTGCTGCGGTCGGCAACATTGCTTAGGTGAGGCTTGGCATTTATTTGGTTTTGACTCGGCGTTTATTTAATTTTGACTCGGTGGCTACGATTGTGGGCGAGACGCGCCTAACCTTCTCACATAGCCGAAACGTGCACCAAGGGGCGGCTGGTTGCGCTTAACCCCAATAAGGAAATAATCCAAACCCGGGATTTTTTCCTTATTGACGTTAATGCTCGCCAACTAACCGCCCCTTGGTGCACTCTTTTCTAAATCAACATCAACGTTACACCATCAACCGGCTTCAAGCTGTCCCCTAAATCACCGAAGACTAATTCCTTCTGGAAGACCGGTGAGTCGAGTTCAGTCAAATTCGTTTTTTCAATGGTCAGATGATAACGGCCATGCCGGTCCTTGCTTAACCCATAATTCACGAATTCCTGTTCGGGGGCGTATTCCGCGAAATGGACGGCGTAATGTCCGAGCTGGTGGGAAACGACCAGACGAATCCCGTTTTCATCTCTAAAAATGTGCAAAATTGTTCACTCCTAAATTGATTGAAACTATCCTGGTATTTGGCACAAAAACAAAAGGAAGGGTCGCGACGACGCTTCCCTCCCGTTATCAGCCCGTAGCCGATCAAGATCGGGAAACGTGCCGCGGCTGTCGACAATCACGGCTCATCAATTCATGATCAACCTACGTGCGCACAGTGATGTCAGCCTTGCCAAACCACGAAGAGTTCGGCTTCACCAGGATAGTTCCTCTATGTACTTAGATTGTACCATACTTACCCTAAAAAGATTAGGGACACCCAGAAAGCTGTCGTTTTTTTCCAAAAAATGGGGCCACTCCCTTGCCAGTTGTGGGGCAAACATGGTTCAATATTAATAACAATATAATTAATTATTAAATCAACTCGTCATTCTGTATTTCGATGGAGGCCCACTATGGCAAATACAAAGAACAGTCAGGCAGCAAAAATTCGTCAGCAAATTATTACTTGGTTACAAGATGATCAAACGTCAGAGATTGTTTCTGAAGAAAAATTCCCCGGAATTCGTGGGATTCGAGCGGTCAAGCTACGCGATATGTTAGGTAAACTCGGCTACGTCTCCTCGGTCGTGATGGGTGCCGTATCCGCGGCCCCATCAATCGACCACCGGATCAAGAAGGCCGCAGTGAAGCCACGTGAGGTCTACTACTACTTCGACAGCAATACGCCAGCGCCGGCAAAGGTCCAACGCCAAGCCCAACAGACAGCCAGCGCCGCAACGGTCACAGCTGCTACAGCCTCTGCATCTACAGCCACCCACATGATCCAAACGACGGGACTTACTGGACTTTCCGGTACGCCCGCCTTCAAACAACTTTTGGTGGCCAATGATCAGTTGGCCAGCGCTATGGATGACCTGCTCATGGCAGCACAGAGCGAGCGCCCCCTCTCTGACTTGGAATTAGACTTCTTAACGGACTTTGCGACTCAGGTGGCCAAACAAACGGAATCTCTACAGAATTTTACCGTCCAAACACGAATCGATCGCTTACGTCGTCTGTAACCTTCTGTTAGGACATTCACTTATTAGATGGCGGCCATAATTATTTAACTATTTTAACGTTTTTTGCGGAATTTCCTTGACTTTTAGGCACTCGACCTTTAATCTATTATAAATTACTTTTATGGGGGGACGATTGCTTATGGCATTACACGAAAATAACCGGGTGTTTTGTGAAAAGACCGAACTTTTCTCAGACTCATTCTACGGCACCATTACAAAAATCTACGAACATTCCGCATTGGTGAAGGTTGAACCCGACCAACTCTCCAAGAAGGAAACGGACAAGATCGATTCTTTCGGAGATCTTGTGGTTATCCGGTTCAAGGAGCTCCAATTGGTGGACGCCGCTGGTAAGCCTATGGACGAACCAGAAGATGAAGAACCGTTAGAAGCAGCTGAATAATCGTTATTGATAGCCAGTCCACATTGCGTGGGCTGGCTTTTATTGTGTCTTTGCTCCCGGTTAACAGTGTTTCCGCCGCCATGTAGACCGTCTTGCTATTAATAATTCAACCTTTTCCTGATAATCTCCTCGCAACACAAGAAGAGCCTAGGACAAAACCCCAGACTCTTTTCTTGCTCGCCAAAGCTATACTGCTGAAACGTGGGACAGAAGGCAGATCCCTGCGCTTAACCCCATAAGGAGAATAATCCAAACCCGGGATTTTTCTCCTTATGACGTTAATGCTCAGGATCTAAACGCCTTCTGCCCCACTCTGTTTTGTTTAGATTTAACGTGTATTAACAATTTCGGTGAGCTGTTGAATAAGTTCCGGCAGCTCCTCATTGAGGACATCACTGACATGTTCCTCGATGCGCCGACCCCGCGGTGTGATTTCGAAAACGTGGTAGCGGCGGTCGGTCGCCAACGTCTCGTCATCAATGTAGCCGTTATTTAACAGCCGGCTGATCTGGATTGAAATCATGGATTGGCCGACGTTCAGGCGTCGGGCCAGTTCACTCGTGCTGACTTTCTCCATTGCCAGTTCATGCAAAATTCGATATTGTTCAAACGTGATTGCATCCCCGCTGCTTGGCCGTTTGATAAAGGGACGCAGCAGTGAATTCAACTGGTGAATCCGCTGGACATCCACGGCTAATTTATTGGCTTCCATCATGTTGCTCTTCCTCCTCGTGACCACCGACAATCTTGCTTCGTCGGTCCGTCTTTAACATAGTCATCGCGTAGTGGTAACTTAGTGGGTAAAACCATAAGCCCTGAAAGTTACCTCCCCTAAACATCCTACCACAGATAACAGACTACATTATAAACAAATCACATCTTAGCCAAATTTGCTATTATTATCTTTATACGGAGTGCCCGCAAACGTTTAAATGGCGGGATTTATGCCCGGAACCGTTCATCATCGAAATGCAGGGCTTCTTTGTTACCCTGACGTAGTCGCTTGAGCAGTAGCGTCACGTCCACCTGAGATTCCGAGATGCCCATGAGATTGAGCCCATTGACCAGCAAATAGCGCTGATGAAACTCAATCGCCGCCTGACCATCGTACGCCCCTCGTGGTAGTCGTGCATTCACGGGCTGGGCGTGATACTGGGTATATTGAAATTCAGTCGTCATTTGATGGGCGATGCGCAACGTTTCGTCATTCTTCTTACGTAAGCGCTCAGCCGAATCACTGAAGATCATCTCCATCCCATTCTCAAGTTGGGCCCGGACCTGCTTCTTCCCCCATACAGCATTGATATTATCGACGAATTGAAGCCCAATCCAGCTATTATGACCGCCACGCTTGGGTTGCTCTGTCACGACGACCCGTAACCTCCCACTGACGATGGGCAACGGTTCACTCAACCCAAGCATTTTCACATAACTCCCCATGTTGAGCCAAACCATATTGGTCGACATCAGTATCAGGTTAGCGAGCGCCTTGGGCGTTAACGCCGCTCGAAAAAAGCCATCACGCATCGTCACAACAACGGAATCGGCAGCCAGATTCGTTTGGCGAAAGTTCTTAATAAAGACCACCGATTGCCAATCGAGTTCGGGTTCACCGGTAGGAAGGCGCCGGATAACATCGTCTAGCTGTAGCTTCGTAAAATCAATCACATTTTCCCTTTCGATCTGACTACGCAGTTCGGGGCGAAGACCGCGGGTTAATGGGTTAACCATAGATATTCTCCTTAATAGGAAAATTGAGGTATTCGATAGCTTACCATGGCCTTCCTGTTACCCGGCTATAGGTTCCCACAAAAACCGAATGATAGCAAGAAATATACACTGGATTTTTAAAAATATTTTCCGAACAAATATCGTCCTAAATCGCCGGTATGAATGATTTCTATGGGTCATTATTTGATGGATAATAGACGAACTATAATTTAAATTATACTGATTAAATTCGATTTTTCTCATAAATCAACGTAAATTTTCATTGGGATTTCATGCAACGGCCAGAATTACTTGGTATACTCTAGAAAAAGGTGAGGTGAAAGGGTATGGCTAAGCAACGACATCCGTTGGGCGACGTGCTGTACAAGGCTCGCTTGGTATTGGCAGATGGTGCCAGCCACGCGGAGGTTCTGAAAAATTTAGATATTCCTGGCTGGTATCTGAGCGAGTTGGAGCACAACCACATCGCCCACCCTAACTCAGGTCTGTTAGCATTGATCATCCAATGCTATGGCCTGGACGATGCTCAAGTTGCCGCCCTAGAGCAGACGCCGGATTTAACCACGGCGTTATTCGAATTGACCCTCACCACGGAACTAAAATTAGCAGCCAACCACCATGAAGTGTTGGACTGGCCCGACAGCGCAATATTTGCCGCCGAGCACGGCATCATCAAGATGCGTGACCCCCGCGCCATCAACAGTTACGCCGATATTCTTCGCTGCATTCGTCTAGACAATGAGTGGTGCCCGATTCACACGGCTAGCCTAATTTATGGTGTTTCCCCAATGGCCTACTGGCAAATGGAAGCGGCTCAGATCCCCGTATCCAATCAGGTCATGGCCGTGTTGGCCGAACGTTTACGGACAGACGATCTACAACCTTTTTTGGAGGCGGAGAATCTATATGCCGCTGTCAGTGCACAGCTGCGGGAACACCCCGAAAATTTACCGAATTGACTATTTGAGACTAGAAAAGGACCGCTCCGTTTGGGGCGGTCCTTCGTGTCACCGTGTTTTAACTACTTGTTTGTGTGGTAATCGTTGACGCCAGTCGTGCTCGTCGTCAGGTTAGTTGCTGGAGACGTTCCAGTCTTTTCTGAAGCTGTGTAGAAGGCCTTAGTCGTGCTACCGAAAGTACCGGCAATCGTGCTAGAAAGCTTGTATTCTGTGTAGTAGTCTTTTGTATCGTTAGACTTCTTGTAGTTAGGCGTATCAAGTGTTGATAAACCAGCAGTCTTCAGATAAGTGGCTGCATCTGAGGCAGTGAAAGTTGCTTCGGAGATACCAGTGAATCCGGCAGATACGCTAGGGAAGACAACCGTGTTTGCGCTAGCCGTTACCCCAGTCGTGTAAGCTTGGATACCAGTTGCGGCTTCGGAAAGATCACCGTTACCAGACGTCTTGTAGAACGTGAATTGAGAAGTCGTTGATTGGTTTTGGTTAACGATTAAGGAAATCGTGTCACCAGTCTTGGCATTGCCCAACGCAATCTTGTTGGAACTGTCACTAGCCGTGTAAGTGTAACCTGTACCAGTCAAGGCAGCCTTGCCCCAGTCATCAGTCGCCGTAGCAGTGGCATCAGTGCCAACAGCGGTGCCCTTAGCCGTTGATAAGGCCTTAGTTGCATCAGCCTTTAGAGCAGACAATGTCGTTGAAGCAACAGTCTTACCGGCAGTCGTCGTGAAGTTAACCTTAACGTCAGTAGCGTCGTTAAACGTTGCGCCGGCTGGCTTCGTCGTGGTTACAGCCTTTGCGTAAACCCAACCGTTAACGGCAGGATTCGTGGCATCAGTCACGTAGTAGTAGGTTGACCCTTCACGCGTCTTCTTGATGGCAGACGTCACAGTCAGTACGTCGTTAGCGTAGTCGGTCGTGTCCTTAACAGACTTCGTTGCCTTGTATTGCGTGTAGTTAGGGGCACTCCACGTAACGCCAGACTTACCAGGCTTGGCAAAGTAAACGGTCGTGTTAGCAGGCATCGTTGCGGACTTCGTGGTTGAAGCTTTCTTGATCCCACCAGCAAAAGTTCCGGCCTTCTTACCACCGTAAACGTAACCACGGTACTTACCATCCATGGAAACGATCTTATAGTAAACAGAACCCTTGTTCGTCGTCTTTTGATAGTAAGCACGGAAGTAGTCAGCGGACTGCTTGGAAGAAGCTAACTTCTTCATAGTATTCGTCGAGGCAACCGTCTTGGCACCCTTAACAGTCCCAGGCTTGGAGTAGAGGGCGTTCTTTCCAGTAGGTTGAACGTTCCGCTTCGTGGCGTCGGTGGTCAGCGTCTTACTTGAAACGATCTTAGCCTTGCTAGCAGCTTGGGCAGTGGTTGAAACCATGGCAACGGCTCCTAAGCTCAAAGCAGCTAAACCAAGGTAAAGTGATTTGGCTAAACTTGATTGCATAATGTACTGTCTCCCTTGAATGTTTAAGTTATGTGTTAACGCCCTCTAGTATACCAAATTACTTATAAATTTACTGATAATTAGTCAAACTTTCAATAACCTAATCGCTAGCATCCTCTCCCATTGCCCCAAAAATATGCACTAAAAAAGGACCGCCATTTCTGACGATCCCTGAATCCAAGTTAAGGTGCTAGGACACACTCCAACTTCCGCCATTGGCGGTTGCAGTTGCCTTACCGCCGACTAGTGTCGCCTTGAAGTTGGCGGTCAAAACATCCCCATACCTCGCCAATCGTTGGCTACTTGCAAAAGTGCCCGCTTCAAAGGTGAAGGTATAGTGGTAGAAGTTACCGCTATGATCTTGATAGGTTATCGTTCCGCCAATATTGCCACGTGTAACACCGGTTTCAATCTTGGCCAGACCAACTTCCCCGAATGACTTCCCTGCCTCGCCAGTCAGCGATGCCGTCGCATCAGGAGAGAGCGCCACAGCAAGATCTTTGCTAGACAGCCGACTGCCGGTGCTCAGACCATCTATCACGGCAATCTTACCGTTGTCAACACCGCTAACGGTCAGTTGAAGCTGTGAGCTTACTGCCGACAGAACATCCACGTAAACCGTGTTGCCGTACGTCGCACCGAGCACCGCACTCGACACAGCCTTGGCAGACGCTGCCTTATACCCGCTCGGGGTCATTGCCGTCACATAATCGGTCAGATTGATCCCCGCGATGTTTTTAGCATTGTCCACCCGATTCCCCGCGTGCGTATTTGCCTGTGCGGTCACCCAAGTGGCGTTTCCCACTGATTTGCCGTTCTCGCGATAGACCACTTTGACACTGTTATCACTCGTCGGCGTCTGGTCGACCTCACCCACCATCAGGCCGCCGAATGACGTATTAGCCGCGTTCTGGTAGCCTTTTCCGGCATAGATCCAGCCAGCGATCGACGCATCCGTTGTGGACGTGACGTAGTAATACAGCGTTCTTTCACGCGTTTTAACCTCAGCCTTGGACACTGTGAACGTATCGTGCTTGTTGGAGCCATACAGACTGACCTTGTGGGCCTTGTATTGCGTATTCTTCGGTGCCGTCCATAGTGTATTCTTCTTAACGTTCTTCAAATGAAAACCGGTTGTGCGCGTCGGCATCGTAGCGGGCTCCGTGGTCTCGACCGTCTCAATACCGGCCGCTAATACGCCCTTGGTACTACCGCCGTAGATGTATCCCCGATATTTGCCATTCATCGAGACAATCTTGTAGTAGACCGATCCCCGATTCGTAACAGCCATATAGTACGCTCGAAAGTAATCCTTGGAATATCCCGATTTTGCCAATTTCTTGACCTGCTTGGTAGAGGCTACCAGCTTGGTACCGCGCACCGTTCCCGGCTTGCTGTAGATGGCGTTAGACCCGGTCACTGCCACGTTATAAGCGCTCTTGCCCAACGCTGACTTAGACACAATCTTTGCGCTCGACGAAGCCTCTGCCGGTTGTGTTGAACCGGTCGTGGTCGCAACCGCGCCGAAACTTAAAGCCACAGCGCCTAGGCACAGTGATTTCACTAAACTAGATTTCATGCTATTTCTCCCCTGAAAAAGTTGTAGGTGAACAGGGCTAGTATAACGAGCTACAAGCAAGTTTAAAAGAGGCTGTTGAAAATATCCAATGTAAATAATTATAATCGTTTATCAGTTTATTTATAAAACAGTCGCTAGCTATCGCCACGACAACAGCGCCACCGATTATAAATCTCAGCCCATTTATTTTTAAATATCTGTCATCTGTTCATAATGGGCTAACTTCTCTAGCAAGCCCTCAGCGTCCACCTCAGCCTGGCGACAGCGTTCCGCCATAATCTCTTGGTGATTGCGGACGAGGCTGCTCAGCGTCGCTGGAGACAGTAACCAACGCAACTTGAGCTCTTGGTCGTAGGGTTGAAGGGCCATGTTGGCCTCGATGTCGGCCAGGAGATTGGCATCGAGGCCCAGGACGACTGCCGCTTCCGCTTGGGATAGGCCCATTTCCTGGCGAGCGGCCCGGATCTCCTCCGGCTGAAGGAAGTTGTATTTCTGCCGGTAAATGGCAAAATCCGTCCGAAAATTGTAGTCTGGATCATCAACGGGTTCCAGATATTCCTCCTCGTCATTAACGTCGACGGTGGCCGGGACCCAGTAACGATGCGTGTTGGCAATGGGTTCACTAAAAATCGTAAGACGTTCTTCAACTTCAATAACCTTGAAATCCACGGGTGCCCCGGTAATATCCGGGTGACTGACATGTGCAACAACTTTGACCATGTAGCTGACTCCCCTTTCAAAAAAACAAGTGGCTTGACGCTTACATAAATTCAATAATAATCTGCAAATTCCGTTCCGTTTTCAACGTCTCCATGACTATACCGAATTTCGCCGGTTTAGTCATGGATGTTGGCTTACAAATAAATTCATACAGTATGGGGATAAACAAAACGGACTCGATGCAAATTTCTCATCAAGTCCGTTCCACTTTACTTTTTATTTTCAACCACTTGATACCACTTGTTCACGTCAACATGTCCAACATCAGCGTACTTACTCTTTAGAACACCCAAAAACATGTAGAAGTCTGGGAACAAATCTTCTGTTCGATAATAGTAAGAATTGAGCTTGCTTTTTATATCGTTTACAGCTGTCGCAAGAACGTTTACTTTCACACGTCCTTCATCCTGAGCAACTGGTAAGTCCCCATCAGGAAGATTCACTACCGTTGCTGAGTCCAACGAACTCCGAACGTATTGCAGCCGTAAACAGATTCGAGGAATCTTACGCTCACCCGACAGCCCGTTCATGTCCAGCTTATCAAAGTTTAAAAAAGCACCCTTTTGAACCGAAATTCGCCTATTCTGCTCGCGCTTAGTAACTTCTTGATACAACGAATTCTGTCCATCTTCGCGAACAAAAAATATATCGAGCTGTGGCTCATCACCCTGATTGGCATAACCGTCTACCATAAACAACAGAGAAATAAATGGATTCGAGCTAACATCGATTAGGGGCGTCCCCAACCCATAATGCTGTAATTCTGCTAAATTTGCAGCTCGCTTATCCAAATTTTCATGAATAGAAAAGTATGAGACGTTTTCCGGAAATTTTTGAGCAACCGACTTATAAATTTGCTCATAGTTGCGTCTAAACTCATCTGTATATCCGGAGACCCCTTTTCTAAACAAGGTTGGCCGCAATTCCCAGTCACCTGGCTGACCACGATATACAGTCTTATATCCTACTTTCAACCGATTACTGATCTGATCAATGATTTCCTTTAATGCATAAAATACTGACCAAGACGAATGGTCCTCCGTATAGGCGTGATCAACCTCTAATCCTCTAAAAACTGGTCCTAAACTTTCCTGCAATTCTTTTAATAGTTCGTTTTTATGCAGTTTACCATCAACTTTAATTTGTTTTAATAAATAAATTAAATTGCCATCGAACTCTGTGTTAGTCAATTGTAAATCAACAGTCATCGTGTCAAAGACCTTTTCAGAATCGTACAGCTCCTGCTTGGATTGATAATTGTCTTCTACTGGCACTCACTTACCCTCGGCTGGGACAAAAATCCCCAAATTATCAATCCGATACTTCATTGCCATTGTTGACACGTCTAATTGACTAGCAACCGTTTTAATGATTGCCGTGACTTCTGACATTTGTAAATGACCACTGTCGAGGTGTTGATCTGAAATAGCTTTGCTAATTCCCTGTGAGACTAGGACCTTGGGCATCAAGAATTGCGCAGCAAAAGCATTCGCAAAAACCTCATCCTGTCGATCCTCAGAGCTATAATCATTAGAATTATCATTGCGATTCGCATATCGAACGTTTTGCATCGCATGGCCCAGCTCATGAGCCATTGAGAACCGTTGTCGTTGCTTATTCTCAGAACCATCAATAAATATGTCATTATTGCTAATTTTGCCACTACCGTTCATTTGCCGCTCAATATGGACCTGAAAATTAAGCTCTTTGAGGTATTTTTCAACATCAACAGGTCCTTCAACCTCTTCATTAGGATTCACATGCCCATCTTTATTCAAACTGTTTAATCGTGAAATGAAGTCATTTGAAAATATCTCGTTTAATTTCATCATTGGCCTCCCATCAATCAGCTTTACCTTCTACTGGCTAAAGGTAAATATTACTTACCTTTGTCCATTATACAGATTACACTTGAGAATATGCTACTAACAAGCCCATTTTAGAAAATAATCCAAGTTCCTAATTGGATATATAGGTGTTCGTCTCACGAGCCTGCTGAATTTGCCCCAGCATAACACGCTTCATCATAATCCCCTAGAACTATCGTATTATGCGCTAATTAATTGTTCCCCATAATCATAATTTCGACATCACTTTCATCACTAATACCCCTTCTCCTCCTAATCTTATTTAATAATCCTTACAGAATGCGTCCAACCACAGAATTCAGCCTCATCCCGGTTAACACACTAAAGCCTAGCCCCGCCAACTAATTCATTATTTCACAAATCTTTACCAAGTTTATACATAAAATCTACAATACCGCAACATTCCCCTGCTATACTCATTTCTTGTCATCAAGAAAACCACATCACAGGAGGAATCACATGCAACGTGCAACGATCGTCAAATCACTAAGCCTCGCCTGGGTCGCTCTTTCTTTGGGGGGCCTGGGGACTTCCAGTGCCTTAGCCGCTACGACCGCCGCTACACCAGGAAACACGCCAATCACACAGGCTGCGGCACCGACCGCAACCCAGCCCAAGCCTGGTTCGCCAGAATATCCCGCATACTTAGCCAGCCAAGTCGCGCAATATGGCGACGTTAAAGACACCCTGATTCCTCTTGAAGGTACCAAGAATACCCGGGATATTGGCGGGTACAAGACGGCTGATGGTAAATGGCAGATTCGTCAAAACCGTCTCCTCCGTTCCGACAATTTAAGTGCCCTGACCCCCACCGATGCCACAAAATTAGCCAAGGACCACCACGTGACATCCATCGTTGACCTCCGGACGCCGGGACAACAAGCTAAGCAACCCGATAAAAACATCCCCGGTGCGCCCCTGACGACTATTTCAATCCTGGGAAACCTCGCCGATACCAACGGTAAGGGCGACGGCGAGTTCTACAACTGGCAGCTTGAGTTCGGTTACCACGCCGTTACTGGTTATCACCAATTTCTAAATATGCTGCTGACGAACCCGAACGCCACGCTCTTCCACTGCAGCTCAGGTAAGGACCGGACGGGGATCGGTGCCGTTCTCATCATGACTATCCTGGGTATGGATCGGAAGACCATCATTAATGACTACATGCAATCTAATCAAACGGGTCGCCGCGTCGAACGGGCTTGGATCATGGAGTATTACCGAGAGATCTTTGCTCGCTATGGCACGATGGACAAGTACATCACCGACCTGCTAAAGTTCACACCAGCACAACAAGCACAATTACGCGCGAAGTATCTGGTCTCCACGGATGGCAAAAACACACCTTACCCTAGCGCTCCCGTGACGACACCCGTCGCTCCTGTCGCACCAAGCACCCCCGCACCGACGCCGGAACCAGCAAAACCAAGCCAACCCAACAAACCCACTAAGCCTGCCAAACCAGCACAAAATGGCAACCAAACGGCTAAACCGCACAAGAAACAAGCCAAGGCCAAAATCGTGTCAACCAAGAAGTTCAACACGAAATTCAATTACCGGTTGAAGGCCAACAAGCCACTCTTTAAGGACGCTTACCTCCACAAAGCGAACGGCCACACACCTAAGAAATCCACCAAGAAGTGGAAATTAATCAAGATCACCAAAGTGAAGTTTAAAGGTAAGATCACTACCCACTATCAGGTCAAGGACCGATCCGGTCACAAGGCTTGGATTATCAAGCAACACGTTATGAAACTTAAATAGATCATCACTTGGAATGACGCCTCAGACTGAGCGCGTCATTTTTTGCGCACGCTCAGTTGAGTTGTCCCTAACTCGTCACCCTCTGTCAGAGGAGTCCGCAATTTCGCCAGGTTCCGTGTACTCTTATCAACCGGACCAATCATCTGGAACTCTTATCAATTTCTTCAGCTTGCTTAATCAAATCTAAAGTGGCAAAAGCTTTTTTCAACCAAGCCACTATACCTTTCATCCACTCCCCCTAAGCGTTCTCGCTTCGCCGCAACGCCCGCGTTATTCGAAGCGGTTATACGCCGCCGACACCTTCAACGGCATTCCGCCACACTAGCCAACCCTGAGTTCACCCGACCACCCACAAACTCCCAGATCACCTAAATATAGCCAAATCCTTTGCTATACTTACAGCCGTTAAGCCGAATTGACTTAGCCACTTAAAAATAAGGGAGACATAGATATGCAATCAAGCTTAAAGAAATCACTTTACGTTGGCTTAGCTGCCCTGAGTTTTGCGGGGATCGCGACTGCCACTGCGACGACTGCTTCTGCCAAGTCTTATGCGACTGCTGGCGCCTATACCACTTTGAAGACGGATTCAAGTTCACGGAACGTGGCCGTTAACGGCACAAACGCCTTATACTCAAAACCTGGTACGGTCAAAGGGGCCAAGGTTGTTGTTTCCAAAGCAACCGTGAAGAAGCTAGCAGCTTCCACGAGCTCCGCTAGTTACTTCCGCGCTTACGGTCAGAAGACGACTAACCGCGGGTCGGTTTACTACAAGGTCGTTTCCATGGACGGTAAGTACCGTGGCTACATCTACGGTGGGAAGACCGCGGGTACATTTGCCGGTGGGATCACCTCTGCCAGCACCACGACCACGGCAACCACACCATCGACCAAGACTTACTACTTAAAGAATCCGGGCACAGCTAACACGTTGTGGAGTGCGCCGAAATACACCCAATACAAGGCAAGCAAGGTCATCAACAGTACCAGTGCCTTAGCTTCTGACTCCTTCACGGTGGATTCCGCGGTCACGAAGACCAAGGAAGGCTCCCTGTACTACCACGTGACCGATAACAATAACACTAAGATCACAGGCTGGATCTACGCCGGTGCCCTGCAGACGGGTGAAAATAGCACGATTACCAGTGCCAAGAGTATTACCGTTAACTACGTCGATAACACCACCGGTAAGACCGTGAAGAGTGGCGTGTTAATCACCACTTCTAGTGCCAAATCAGGTGCCGCCTTAGGGACGGATGACGCCGCAACTGTCAACACTGACATTGCCGCATCAACCTACCTGCCAGCCGGCTATAGCCTGTCGAACGCCTCGAACTCTTATGTCTCCAGCACCACGACTTGGGGTAGTAGCGTGACGGTTCCCGTAACGGCCAACGCGGACGCTGGGATTACCATCGCTAGCTCATACGCTTTGAACGCCACATCAGGTGCTTCTGAAAAGCTGACGACGACTGGTGCCTTAGCATCTGATGGCAGTACCGCCGTCGCAACGGCCCAATCTAGCTTCACCTCGGATTACCAGGGTGTGGGTGGCACGACCGCGTCACAGAGTGATCTGAGCACGGCATTGACCTCGGCTAAATTAAACACCATCTACGTGCCAACCTATGAGTCAGATGGCACAACACAAGCCACCAACTCGGCTGGCAACAAGCTCTACACCAAGTACACGCTGAACACTGGCGCCTTACCAACGGGGATTACGTTCGGTAGTTCTTCGTTAGTGTTGAACTATAACGCCGCTGGGAGTTATGCATTGACTGCCGGGAGTGGGAGTATGACGGCGGAATAGGCTTGAATTAGAATCAGAGTAAACTTGAAACTGCTACACCTCCAAATAAAATCAGAGAGCTGTCCCGCATAAACAGCTGCGGAATATAGGAAACGGGAGAAAAACCATGAAGTTTGGTTTTTCTCCCGTTTAAAATTAATTTGATCTAAAATGGTAATCTTCTATGTCTTTCACTGAAAGCCTTTTAGATTTTCCATTAACGCTTATTCCAACTGACAATAAATAGTCTTTCATCTCCGAATTTTCTAAAATCTTCATCCCTTGCTGCAAACTAAGATCCCGTTTCTGAGTTATATAAAATCCAGAAAATGGTATCTCTACATCACTTAACAATGTTGGATTAACGCTATGAGTAAGTACAGAAGATAGAATTATTTTTTCGGAAAAAATATTGGACAATCCCTGAGAACGTCCAAACTCGAACCAAGACATGGATTTATCAACCGCTCTTTTACTTAATTCACGCCGATGCATTTTAAGGTATGACAATGCCAATGGGTAATTTTGACTCAGCTCCTCTTCAGTCATCTTCTCTGCTTTTGATCCTATACGCTTGTATGGGAAAATTATTTTCAATCTCTCTCCCCTAGAAATACTCCCTGCACTGAATGCATCAAGGAGTATTTTTTGTTCAATTTTCTCTCCTCGCTCTAATAAATAATCTATACCAGTCTTTTCCACCTTATGGACAAATATTGAATTTCTCAATGTAGCAGGACTATTTTGAACCCTAAAATAATCACCAAATCGCTTTCCAGATGACTTAGAACCTTTTATTTCAAATATCCACTTATCCTGACTCAAAGCTGTCTTTTGTAGCACTCTTTGATTATTGCCAGTAGCATACTCTAACTTTTCCGTTGAATATCCTCTATTAAAGTAAATAATAGCTGAGGCTGTCGTCGCATCGCTGAATAAACTATTTCCAGAAAAGTCTTCAATTCTGTATAAGCTTGGCAACATTAATTTCCGCAATCTTTTTGCAAACACGTTTTTAAAAATGCTACTAGGTACTAAATAAGCCATTTTCCCTTGCTCGCTTGTTAAATCAATACTTTTTTCTATAAACGGATAACAATAGTCAAACTTTCCTGATTTACATGATTCAAACGTGCTTTTTAGAATACTCCGTACATTGCCATCAATTTCCTGATATTTAATATATGGTGGATTACCAACAATGTAATCAAAATTCTGTTTTAAATCACTTGTTAAAAAATCTTCATTATACAACGACCAGTCTACCGCACCAATATCACTACTTTTTATCAACATATTCAGTTTCTGAATAGTACTATCGTATAATTTTTTATCAATCTCATATCCACAGAAAAGTCCGCTTAATTGGTTAGCAATTTCGTTTCGAGATAAATCTACACTCTTTGCCACTTCAATATATCTCTTGACACTTTCGAGAAGTACCACTCCTTCACCAAACGAATTTTCCAAAAAACTCTTACCTATAATTTTGATTCCACAGTAACCGATGGAGTCTAACATATCATTTACAATCCTTATTGGCGTAAATACTTGAAACTTTTTAAATTTATCATTTTTGACCATTCACTAACCTTCAATCCTTCGTCTGCCAAGAACCTCATCGTATTCATCTCTCAACGTATCAATTAGTTTTCTAACTTCAACGCTCTCATGTAACCCATGTTTTCTTAAATATTCTGGAGACTTCAATTCTTTTAAAAGTGTATCTATTTGCATCAACAAATAATCCATTCGCTTTATCTGATTTCCAAGTTGCAACTTTTGATAGAACGCTTTGATATCATCATTTTCTTTAAACCCGTCAGAAATCCGAATATAATATCTTTCATCGCGATAGAACACCTGATCCAATAAATTCTCATCAGGATTCAAAAGTCTCTCTGATTCCTTTTTCTTTGGTACAAAGTTCGATTTTTGTCTATTACATGATCTGCAAGCCGGAACAAGATTATAAATAGAATGAATTTTTTCATCAGAAATATGTCTTTTATAAAGAACATCCTTTGAAACAATGTGGTCTATCTGAAAATTTGACAAATCCATCAATTTAACGGTCGCACCACAGTACACGCAACGATCATGGTATAGCTTATGAATAAACCGTCTTCTTTCATCCTTATGATTGCCTAGATATACGTAGTACTTTTTAATTTTCGGATGCATCTTCTTCAAGAACTTAGAATACACCCTCTTTTCAGTCTTAATTCTCCTATTAAACTGTCTTGGGAAAACGGTTCTGTAATCACTTCTCAATTGTATTTTTCACCTCTTGAAATAGTTTGACAAACCTATCGATATCTTCTTTTTTAAAGGGTGTATCAATTGGATTACCACTATCTATACTATCTGCAATTTCATCAATCGCAACTGTCATTGGAATATCTCCAGAATTTTCATTCTGAAGATCTGAAAGAGTCGTTTGATCCTCTCTTATTTCTTTCTGCGCCTTAAGAAATAACGGACCTAAGCGTTCTTCATACCAATCGATAAAGTTCTGATTGCTGCCTGAAAACTTCTTAACCGTTAAGGAGTTGGTTCCAATATCATTACGCGTAATCACAATCGTCACCTTATAAGGATAGTATCTTCTCATCATTAGCTTAAAAACTTCACCCGTTTGAGTGGATGCGCTTGAACTAGATTCTTCAAATAGCCTAGAATCGATTAAGATAATATCATTGTCTTTAATTGAAGGTGAAAGAATTAGATCTCTCAGGGAACTATTCGTATCAAACTCCATATCCGAAGCCGAGAAACTATCATTTCCCGTCTCAAAATGATCAAGATAGCGTTCTAAACCACTATCTCTTATATCATCGACGTATAATATTTTTGTCCTCTCGTCCCTCATTCCACCATCTCCTTAAGTGTAAACATAATTTCAAAACCATTCTTCGACGGTTCTCCAATAAAATCAACCTCTCCCCCAAGTACGCTAACTAAAAGATCATTAACAATCCACATGCCTAGTCCATGTCCATCTTCGCGTGTTGTTTCCTGCACATTCAAAATATCCATAGATTTTCCTTTATATTTTTCGGAAAGTCCAATTCCATCGTCTTTATACCTAATCTTGATATTCTCATCAACATCAAGAAGTTCAATGGAAACATTTAGAATTCCCTTTTCTCTATTTTGTTCTTCACTATTCATTATTAGATTATCTAAAATTGTCTCCAAAACATCTCTAGGTATCCTGACCTTTTCCTTCATATTTTGAAAATTATTGTTCAATGAAAAATTTATCCATCCAAACTCCGAATGCCATTTTTTAAATATTCTTTCTATTTCTACACTAAGATCAATATCTACGGCCAAAAAGTTTTTCTTCTCTGACTGGGATAATAAAGTTTCTACAAATCTAGAAAGACGATTGTTTCCCTTCTCAAGTTTATCCAAAGTTCCAGGTACATCTTTGTACAAATACTTCCCCTTATTTTTCTCCAATGTATCCCACAGCTTCAATTCCTTTAGCCGTTCTTCAATGTCGCCAACCGATGTTAACAAAGACTGTCTGTCCGTTTTTAAGTTATGCGCTTCTCGACTTGCATGTAACCCTTGAGTTGCCAGAGAACTAAGTACCCTAACTTCATATTTATAGTCTGCCTGGATTGACTTAATTCTCTCTCTCTGCGCCGCATTAATATTTTGTAAATCAACAATCCCTTCAACAGTTAACCTTGTTTCATCCTCAGAAAAGCCTTGAATCACTCCAGGATTAGCAACAAAGTCCTTAATCAGCTTGTTCTTCTGCTGGCCTCTTTCTTTACTTTCTTCCTGTATTAGCTCTTCTTCTTGAGCATCACGATATTTTCTTATAAGTCTTATGTTGTACTGACGGTACTTTTCAAACACCTCTAATCCCGTATAAACGATATTTCTTAGATTTGCTAAAGCCTCGTTGTCCTCAACTCCCTGTCGATTTGACAAATCGCGTATCTTAAAATTAGTTTGCTTGTCAATTCTAACCAATCCGGCTAACTGATTTCCTCTTACTCTCCATTTTCCTGTCGGGTGGGTAGCAACTGCAGGAGATTTTCGAACTCTTTCATCTATCTTTAGCCAATCGGACATTCCTTCAAAACCATTAATACTAAATGCATTCCGATATAAAATCACTCCAACATTTTTATAATTCTCCTTTAATATGTTGTTTCTTAAATAAAACCATTTTTCAATTTCATTCCTCGTTGATGACATATTGAAGAATAAGGTTGCTGAGAAGTTTCCCGGATCAGACTCATCATTAATATTTTTATCGTCAATCAGCGAAATATCTTCGTGAGTCCCACCCAGCTTCACACCAGAAACTTTTTGACCTACATTCTTTTCAAATTCATGCTCACTAACATCTACATCTACAACCCTAGTCGATGAGTCATATTGAATTTGTATCACATATCGTGAATCTTTTAGGATACTCTCATCTGAAAACAAATCCACGTGTCTAAGTGTATCCCCGGTTTTTAAGACAATTTCAACTTGCATCTCAGAGTCATTATACATTCTATTTAAATAATCAATTAGCTTTCTCTGAGTCTCAATTCTCCAACCATCTCTAAGTTCGCGAATTTCTAAAGTTGTACCGCTCTTCATGCTCACGTCTGAACTATCGCCATAAACATTTTCCTGCCAATTGGTTTTCCAAATAATAGGATTCCCATCATCCCCTTTTCTTGTAGTCATCGTTATCTTATTTCCTAATCGAGCCAACGCAAATCTGCCCACACCTTTAGAACCCGATAGGATCCGATTGTTTTCTATATACTTTTTTCTACCATTCCCTACATGCATCCATCGTGTTTCAATGTCGTCCATGCTCATTCCACTGCCATCATCTGAAATTTTAATCAAGCCAGCAGAGAATATAATCGTGCATTTTCTGGCTCCACAGTCATATGAATTTTTTACCAGTTCCAAAATCGCCGACTCTGGAATAGTGAAATTTTGTCTTCCTAACATCTCGGCAATAACTTGATCATCAATTATAAAATTGGCTTTTTTCACAGTTGTCGAGTGTTTAAATAATTATGTGTAAATAGAAAAATAAGCAATTGAAAAGGGAAAGCCTCTCCCTTATGATAGTTAGCAACCACACTCACTTCATAGGACATAGGAGGCTTTCCCCATGACTCAGTTTA
>NZ_BAAFRU010000015.1:0-67403 GCF_045862015.1 Levilactobacillus muriae | reverse complement strand
GTGGATGGATATAGGTCTGCGACTATATCCCTTTTTTGTACATTTTTTTACATTCTTTGATTATACAAAAATATCCGTTGCCAGTAATCAAATTCATTTGATTACCAACAACAGATATTTTAGAACCAGTTTTCACCGCCCGTACATGAAACTAACGAATTTGAAAATTCCTTGACACCAGCACTTACGGGACATATTTCAATTCTTAACATTCATACAATGGACCTTACCGGGTTCGAACCGACGACCTCCTACATGCGAAGCAGGCGCTCTCCCAACTGAGCTAAAGGCCCAAGACTTACCCGTTAATTATAGCACGTTGGCTAAAAATGTTAATGGGTAATGTGACTATTGGCGAGGCAAATGATCAGCGTTCATTAATGCTGGTGACGCCAGCCGTGTAACAGGTGCTGCCAGAAACTGCGATTATCCGTTTGCAGCATCAGCCGCTGGTATTGACTACCGATGTAGCCAGCAAAGAGGGCGATAGCCGCCAGCAATACGACCAGTGAAATCGTTTGTTCCCAACCGTTGACCGTGCCGTTAATGATCCGCATCGGCATGAAGTATGACGAGAAGAATGGCACGTACGAGAGAATCTTGACCAAGAGGGCGTCCATGTTATTTTGGAACGGGAAGGTGGCGAAGAAACCAAACATCCCCAGCATGACGACCGGCTGTGCGGCCTTGGAGGCATCCTCGGCCTTGGCCACGACCGCGCCACTGTACGCCGCGAGAATCGTGTAGATGATGACCCCCAGGAACAGGTAGACCAGGTTGATGCTCAACAGATTGTGAAGGACCGCGTCAATTAAGCTTTGGTACTGCGTGATCAGTGGCTTCAGTGAGGCACTATTCATAGCAAACTGGAAGGCAGCCCAGCCGCCCAACAGATAGATGACGATTTGCGTGAGAATGACCAGTAGAATTCCGGTGATTTTTCCCACGAAATAACTGGTGGCCGTAGTGCTTGAGAAGATAATCTCCATAATCTTGGTACCCTTATCGGAGGCAATCTCCTGCGCGGCAATCGAGGCATAGGTAATCAGGATGATGTAGATCATGGTCACCAGAATCCAGAAGGAAATCGTTTTGGCGAGGTTGGCGGTGCCGGCCTTTTTTTCGATGTGTTGCTGTAATACCGGCGTCCGCGCCAATAATTGTTGTTGCTTAGTTGTCAATTTTGCCTGTTGGTAATTGTAAGTTTGTTGATAGCGACTCAGAAAATTCTGAGTTTGCGCCTTGAGTCCGCTGCTCATCTGGCTACTGCCATGATAATCGGCGCGGATCTGTTGCTGATCGTCACTGAGCATGAGGTAGCCGGCAAGATGATTTTTAGCCATCGCGGACTTGGCTGCACTGGCCGTCGTGATTTTGGTGTTGAGGCCACTTTCCTGTTGCTTGATGTAGTCACGCCGCAGGGGTTGTGACGTACTGATGACGGCGACTTGCTTACTGCTGGAGGCACTGTTGGCGCTCAGATAACTGATACCGATCGTGAGACCAATCATCAGAAAGGGTCCGAGCACCATGAACAGGAAGCTCCAGGACTTGATTTGGCGAAGGTAGGTTTCAAAGGTGACGACCCAAGTCTTACGCATGGTCTTCACCAACTTTCATCCGGAAAATCTCATCAAGGGTCGGTGGCTGCTGACTGAATTCTTCGATGTAGTGTCCCTGGGTCAGTGTCGCGAAAATCTCGGGACCGGCGGCTGGGTCCGTCAAATGCAACAGGTATTGCCCGGGTTGACGGGTCTCCACGTGAGCAACACTGGGTAGCGTTGCGAGCCGCGTAGCCGGCCAGTCAGTCGTGACGTACAGTGCGGTCTTACCAAATTGCGAACGCACCTCGTTGAGTGTCCCATTCAGGACCATTTCACCCTTTCGTAGCATGACCAAATGATCACACAGGGCCGAGACGTTTTCCATGTCGTGACTGGAGAAGATAATAGCAGCGCCGTCATCACGGGCATTCAAAATGGCCTGCTTCAGTAGGTCGGCGTTAACGGGATCGAGGCCACTGAAGGGTTCGTCTAAGATCAATAGCTTGGGGTGATGGATCAAGGTACAGATCAATTGAACCTTCTGTTGGTTTCCCTTGGACAGATCGTTGATCCGGCTCTTACGGGTACCTTTGACGGCGAAACGGCCTAACCAGTCGTCGATGCGCGGTCGGATATCTTTGGCGGATTGATTCTTGAGTCGTGCGAGGTAAACAATTTGTTGTTCAATGGTTAACTTGGTCATCAGGCTCCGTTCTTCGGGTAGGTAACCAATCGTATCGAAATCGTTGGACGACAGGGAATGGCCCTGCCAGGTGATGGTGCCATCGTACTTAATAAAGTTTAGGATACTGTGAAAAGTCGTGGATTTGCCAGCGCCGTTCTGACCGATTAATCCTAGGATCTGGCCATTGGGCACGTCAAAGCTCACGTCGGTTAAGGCTTTCACGGTGTCAAATTGCTTGCTGATGTGTTGAATGCTTAGCATGCACAGTTCTCCTCTTCAAAGTTAATACTCATATTATACGCGAACCGCCGCCCGCAAGCCAAAATGTATGCTTACATATTACGCCTTGCCGAGCCGGTGAAAATGGGCCGTGTCGCTGAGGATGGACGCCTAAAGCCGAAGGGCGGACTTTAGGCTTGGTCATCAGCTTCTGGAAATCGAGTCTCACGACCACCAATTCTCTAAGCGGCATAAACCGGCCACTAAGAGAATTCCCACAGCTGATCCCATTTTAACCGGCCCTCACGGTTCACATAGATGTAAGCATCCAATTTGCCTGCTAACTTGGACTGAAAGTAGTTAGCAAATTTTGGGGACGGATTGGGGATAGATTTAAGTCGTGATATACAGAATTGCGTTTAGACGATTCCGATACTAACGATAGATTTAATGTTTATAAAAAGTGGGAAATTTATACTACGTTTGCAACCAATCCTGACGGCCAAAAATTGGCACAAAAATAGCCGGCAATCAGGGCAAAGGGGCCCGGTTACTGGCTATAGGGACAGACGACGTGATGCTGTTAGTGATGGTTTTGCGGCTGGACAGTCGTGTTGACCTGCGCCTGAGCTGATGCGACTGCACGATGTGGCCGCATGTTGAACACAATATTTAAGATGACTGCGGAGAAACTGCCAATGACGACGCCGTTGTTCATGATGATCTGAAGCGATTGGGGCATGGCTTGAAAAATCTGGGGATAGACAGTTACGCCTAAGCCTAAGCCAATCGAGATGGCGGAGACCAACAGGTTGTTATTGTCCTTGAAATCAACCTGTTGGAGCATCCGAATCCCTTGGACCCCAACCATTCCGAACATGACGATCATGGCACCACCGAGGACGGCGTCTGGGATGACCGTAGCGAGGGCCCCAATCTTAGGAAGCAAGCCCAGCAACATGAGAAACAGAGCTGAGAAGTAGAGGGGCTTACGCGTCTTGACACCAGATAGTTGAACGACACCCACGTTTTCAGAAAAAGTTGAATAAGGGAAGGTGTTGAAGAGACCACCTAGAATGACGGCGATTCCTTCAGCCCGATAACCGCGCTTCAGATCCTTCTCGCCAATCTTACGACCAGTGATGTCACCGAGGGCGAAGAAGACCCCGGTCGATTCAACCATTGTGGTCAGCGACACCAGAATCATCGTCAGAATAGAGGACCATTCGAACTTGGGTGTGCCGAAGTAGAAGAACTGTGGCAGGTGGAACCAGCTGGCTTGACCCACGGCCTTCAGGGAGACCATACCCATGGCGGCCGCAATGAACGTCCCAATCAGGATGCCTGCTAGGATGGCCAGTGATTTGAGGAAGCCTTTAGCAAAGACGTTGAGCCCTAAGATGATGCCCATGGTCAGAAAGCCAACCAGTAACATTTTGGGATCGCCGAAATTCTTGGCCGTGGCATCACCGCCACCGAGGTCTTGGAAACCCACTGGGATTAGCGTAAACCCAATAATGGTGATGAGCGAGCCGGTCACAACGGGTGGAAAAAAGTTCTTAATTTTGGAAAACCACCCGGCACTGAGAAAGACGAAGATACCGGCGCTAATAATGGCTCCGTACATGACACCCACGCCGTATTGATTACCAATGGCGCTCAGAGGCGTCACGGCCTGAACCGCACAGCCGAGAACGACGGGCAAGCCGATTCCAGTCAACGGGGTCCGTTTGAGCTGTAAGAGGGTTGCAACCCCACACATGAAGATATCCGCACTGATTAAGTAGGCCATTTGCATGGCGTTGAAATGAAGTGCGCCCCCGATCAGTAAGGGGACGATGACGTCACCGGAATACATGGCTAATAAATGCTGAAAACCAAGGATAGCCGCGCGCCACATGGGCAAGGCGGATTTTTCTGATGACGAGATTGATGTTGCGGACTTAGTGGACTGCAAGAAAAGTGCCTCCTTCTCGTGATGTCCATACGCCGCCAAGGTTTGCTGAAAACAAAAAAGCTCCCTTTGCAAAAAGGGGGCTTACTGAAAACTCTACCGACGAACTCTTTTCATCGGCAAAAAGAGTTTCGTCCTCAATTTGCTTATAGTCCAGAGTTTACGGCTCTGGGTAGAAACTCGCCAACCTTATCTTGGCATTATATAGGCAATCACTTTATTTTTTTAATGGAATGTTGATAACTTTACCACGTGAAAATGAAAAAAACAACACCCGGTAGACTTTTCTAATGCCGATGCCATATTTTCTTGAAAAGCCCGCCAAACCACTCTAATAGCGGCCCCCAGTCGGCCATGCCGCCGGAATTACTATACTTTTTGGGGTGGACGACCACACCAGGGCGGTAGGGTTTAGCGCTTTCATCTTTTTTCGGCATATTTCCACACATCCTCTCCTAATTCTAACTAAATTCTACAGCAAATAAGGTACAATGTGGGAAAGAAAATCTTTTGAGAAAGAAGTTGACGGTTGTGAAGAAAATTTTAGCCATCCATACAGGTGGGACGATCTCGATGTCCCAGAATGAAAAAGGCGAGGTTGTGCCCAACGCTCAGAACCCAATTGCCCAGCAAGAAACCATTATGGAGGGGCGCGTTGAGCTGATTACCGATGAACTCTTCAATCTACCGTCGCCACACGTGACGCCTGTTGAAATGTTGAAAATCAAGGAACGCATCAATCAGGGGGAACAAGAAGGGATTGACGGCGTGGTCATTACTCACGGAACGGACACCTTGGAAGAAACGGCTTATTTTCTCGACCTGACCTTGCCTAGCACCATTCCCGTTGTCGTGACGGGGGCTATGCGCTCCTCTAACGAGGTTGGGTCCGATGGCCTGTATAACTTTCAGACAGCTATTGAAGTGGCCGCAGACGACGCCTCACGGGGTAATGGGGTCATGGTTGTGATGAACGATGAGATCCATACGGCACGATACGTTACCAAGACTCATACCACCAACGTTGCCACCTTCCGTACGCCAACCTTTGGGCCGATTGGTCTGGTTGCCAAGGGTCAGCCCATTTACTTTCAACAGCTAATTCGAGAAGATACCTGCGACATTGATCACGTGGTGGACCACGTTTACTTACTAAAGGCATATGCGGGGATGGATGCCAGCTTATTTGACGCCCTGAACAGTGATCAGACGGCCGGTATCGTCATCGAAGGCCTGGGTGCTGGGAATCTACCGCCAGTTACCTTACCGGCCATTCAACGCCTCCTAGATCGGCATATCCCGTTAGTCCTAGTCTCACGGTGTTATAATGGCGTTGCCGAGGATATTTACGACTACCAGGGTGGTGGTATCGAACTCCGTAAGATGGGCCTGATGTTATGCCAAGGCTTGAACGGTCAAAAGGCTCGAATTAAGCTACTGGTTGGACTCAGCGCGGGCTTGCGGGATGACCGTCTCGCGGAGTATCTGAGCACGGCCGTATCTTAAACGAAAATTAGCGGCGGCTCACGAGCTATTTTTGGTCAGATATGATAAGATTTTCAGAACAGTAGAAATAAGCTTGGTCTGTGTTTCAACGGCCAAGTTAAAGAAGCTTAAAAAAGGAGGTCGTCATGTTGAATTCTATTATGAATGATTTAAACCGGGCGTTGGCTCAGCATATATTGGTTAACGTGTATCAAACTAACCAGGAGGTCGTGTACACCGGCTACGTGACGACGGTCAGCGATACCGGCATTATTCTCGCCACGTTTGATGATTTCGGATTGCCGGATGGCGCCGTGTTCCTGGCGGTTGATGTCATTGATGAAGTCGAGTTTTCGAGCGATGATTTGGACAATATGGCCTTTCGGATTCAGACGGCTCAAGAAGAGCAGTTTATCCAAGCGGGTGGCCTGACCATGGATTTTGACGGTCAGCGTGATTTGCGCCGACAAGTCCTGAGTCACGCCTGGGTTGACCATCTCGTTGTGATGTTGGTCGTCAAAGGTGACGAACACTTCTACGAAGGTTTAGTGACCAGCGTGGTGGCGGATCAAGTGACTATCCAACTTTTAAACAAATTTGATTATACCGATCAACCAGTCTTTACGTTGAACCCCTCAGAACTTGAAGTTATCGAATTTCAAGGCAAGGAGCTCACGTTGCAGGGCATTGCAGCGCCTCATCTGAGAAAGTTATCGCACGTGGCGCCCAAGGAAGTGACCGACGCCAAGGCTATTTCGGAAACGTTGCAGAAGCTAGCTGGGCAAGAATCATTGGTTTCCCTGGTACCAGCACACGATAAGGAGCTCTTCTTTGTCGGTCGAATCAACGTGGTTACGGATAATGCCGTCGTGATGAACCTGATCGATATGACCGGGCAATTCGGCGGATACACCGTGATGCGGTTGACCGAGCTATACGCGGTTATTATTGAATCCGATTATCTGCAAACGATGCGACTGTTCTCGCTCTTGAATCAAGCCCGGCAGCATCAGATTCAGCCGGTCCTAAACGATGAGCGGTTGTTTGACCCGACCGTTGATCAGTTCAGTGCGCGGTTGACTCAGGCGGCAGCCTTTCGAACGATTATCCGCTTGAAGATGCACGACAATACTGGCCTGTTGGGTTATCCTAGCCAGGTCGGTGGTGAACGATTCATCTTCCACGAAGTCGAAGACAATCAATTGGATCAGGTTGGCAAGGTTTATCGCATCAGTGATGTTGATGAAATTGCCTTTGGGTATTTGGACGCCTACTTGGTTGAGCGTCAGCTACGTGTTGAGGGCGACCTGTAAGGAGTTGTGACCATGAAAGCCAAGAAGATGCCGCGCTGGCTCCGCGATACATTATCGGTGGTCGGTGCCATGTCGGTACTATTGATTGCTTATAATTTAGTTATTGCGAAGCACCCCGATTGGGGAATTGTGCCGGTGCAGATTGTTCTGGCCCTCATCGCGGTTGGGGCGTGGAGCTTCTTGAGCTATCGGAGTCGCGCTAGACGCCAACTCGCTGCGAAACGGGCAGCCGAGTTGGCGCAACGGCGGGCTGAGGAACAACAGCGGGCAGCTGCCCGTGAAGCTGATAATGCGGTGGTCCGCCGCCAGCGGAATCAGCAGCACCGACAGCAACCCAAGTAGGAGGCGAAACTATGGCTGAAGACTTGAAATTTTGTCCCCACTGCGGCGCTGCAGTGACGGCCGCGGACGATGAGTGTCCGCACTGTCACACGAATCTACGACCATTTCGATCCACAACTGCGACCGCAGCGAACAGTCAGAAGTTGAATCTATCGGCGCTGTATGCTAACCCTTATCGAGAAGGCATGAAGCGGCTGAAAGCACGTGATCAAACCAGCCAGGCCCCCGCGAAGAAGCGGTGGCACTGGCCGTGGTCAAAGGAGTGAGTAGATGGCAGAGTTTACGGTAATTCATGGTGATATTACGGAGAGTCACGTGGATGCCATCGTTAATGCGGCGAATACCACGCTGTTAGGCGGTGGTGGCGTTGATGGCGCAATCCATCGCGCGGCGGGGCCAGAACTCTTCCGCGCGTGTGTGCCGTTCAACGGGTGTCCGACGGGTGAAGCACGAATGACGCCTGGGTTCAAGCTCCCCGCAAAATGGGTGATTCATACGCCAGGGCCAGTTTGGCATGGCGGTGATCAGCACGAGGCAGAACTATTGGCGGCTTGTTACCGCAACAGTCTCGCTCTGGCTGGCGAACACGATTGTCAGACGATAGACTTTCCGTCGATCAGTACTGGGGTTTACGGTTATCCGTTGGAGGAAGCAGCGGCTGTTGCGACCCAAACGATTGCGACCGTGTTGGCCCACACAACGGGCATTCAAACGGTGCGGTTGGTAGCGTTCGATGATACTACGGCTGCGGCCTATCGCACGGCTTGGGAACAAATTCAATAATGTTGTTAAGAGAGTGAGACAGAAGGTGGTTAGCTGGCGGGCATTAAGGCTGATAGCCGGATAATCCCGGGTTTGGATTGTTCGGCTATCAGTTTTAAGCGGCGTCAGCTGCCTTCTGTCTCACGTTTCAGCAATAGAGCTTTGGAAATTCAAAAAGAGCCTGGGGGTTATCCCAGACTCTTGTCTTGTTTAAATGGAAACAGAATTTGTAAACCGGGCTGATTAAGTCAGTTAATTTGGCTTAGTGGCGATTAAACTTTTCAGAGAACTTTGCTCGTCACTGGTCGGTTCGAGTTCCCCCGATTTGATTGCGTGATACTTTTCGACTGAAATTCGAGAGCCAAAGGCCATTTCGCCGTCAGTTTTATCGTATTTCTTTTGGTAGGCGATGATTGCTTCAGCAAGATCATTTAATTCTTGATTCATTAATATCCCTCCAAATGATGATCCAAATTACTGCTTACGTTTATTATACTAAAGTTTTGCAAAAGCGGTGAAATAACCCTCGATATCTGCAATTTTTTTTGTTTTCTACTTGATGAACAGGACAAAATTGCGTAAACTTATATCCAATATAACAATTATCGTTGATTAGTGCGTGAATTGTTAACGTAATTTGGTCAACCTGTCATGGTTCTGTGATATTGCTGGCTTAAGCTAGGCGGTAAGAAAGACCGACGAGGTGACAGGATGAATCTGAAACATGTAATTTCGAGTTTGACCACGGCAGTTGTGCTGTTGGCCATTGTTAGTGTGTTCTCCTGGTTCACCATGGGGAAACGTACCGTGACCCACGTCAGTACACAACCCGCAACGGTTAACGTTACGCGGACACATGTTTCACGGATTCACGTTAAATAATTGCGGTTCGACACACCGCCACCGGGGCCGGATTAACCGGCTGTACCATCTTAACTATCGGTAATCATATTGATTACATGACTACAGTCTCTTGTAGTTTATCAAGCGGGGAAACAGGCTAACTTCGGTTAGTCTGTTTCTTTTTGTCCTGAATTTCTAAATCACATGTGTCAGCGCCTTACCGGGCGGCGTAAATAAGCCGGAACGCATGGACGGACGGTCAGAGCCAAAGAGCGGTCTCTGGCCTTGCTTTGAACCGCTGAGAAACGCGTTTCAAAGACACCAAAGTTCTAAGTGGCAAAACTCACCACTAAGAACTTTCCCATGGCTGGGCTTATTTACGCCGCCCTCACGGCTCACATGGATTTAGAATTCGGTTTGTGAGTGTTTTTTTAGCGCCTGGAAATTTCACTGTTTTGAGATGGTTTTCCAAATTAAAAAAGTCCGCCACCGTGGACGGACTGAGTTTATCAATAAATTGTGAGTTGAACAGAAAAATTAGCGTAATGTGATACTCAGTAAACAGGTGAAGGTAAAAGCACACATTACAGATGACAAGTCACCGGTTCATCCTTAGAAGTGAAACCACTCGCTCTGGTTGCGGCGAACTTCACCGCGTAGGCCAAAGAAGGCAACCATGAACGCTGCGGCCAATAGGGCTAAGACAATCGTCCAGAACCACGCGTGAGTGTGGATAAACGTGAAGTATGCAAACCCTAATGTGCTCAGTGCAATCAAGAATAAGTTGACTGGTAGATTCTTACTGTGGATGAAGGCAGTGGCTAAGGCTAGAACCACTGCGCCCCCGAACATGTCGTCACCGGACAACCGGGTTCCCAGGCCACTGAACAGCGCGTAGACCTCAATGATGAGTCCCAACGCTAAGGCCAAGTAACCGAAAGACTGCAAGAATGTTAATTGGCGAATTCTCTTCATCGACGACACCACCTTTCTCTCTTACGGTGGCTCTAGTATACCGCATTAATTTTCAGCTGAAAAATCTGACGACTGTGTGTAAGTGGGGATATTCCAATTTTCGTGGTCAAGAGCCATTTGCCAGAAGTTCAGTTCGTACCAACTGCTTTTTTCAAAGATGTCGAGCAACGTGGCGATATTGGCTGGTGTCGCGACATGGTTAGCGAGTGCCAGTTGGTCTGACATCATCCCGGTATAGTCGTCGGCATCATAGGTATCCAGCCAGTCCTGATAAATGGGGACGGGTGATCCCGCTTGAGCCAGCTCCTTACCAATTTCGGCGTAGAGCCAGTAGCAGGGCAGAAGACCCGCCACTGCACCAGCGGGACCAGTTGTGGCCAATGCACGATAGAGGTGGCTGGTATAGGCGTAGCCGGTCGGGGCCACGGGGGTTGCGGCGACCTCTGCTGTCGTGATGTTGAGGCGGTCAAAGAAGGCTTGACGCACGGCAATTTCACCCTGACGTAAGTGTTCAGCACCGGCGTGAAGCTGTTTGGCAACGCGTGGATCGGTACTCTGGTCGCCAGCTAAATCGTGAATTCTGCCAAACTCCTGCAAGTAGTAGTGATCCTGAATCAGATAGTAGCGGAAAGTCTCACGTGGCAGGGTACCTGCACACAGCTGGGTGATGAAGGGGTGGTGCTTGGAAGCCGTCCACGAAGCTAGTGTGGCGGCATGTGCTTGATCGGTAAACATAACAAAACTCCTTTAAAATTAACGGTTAGGGTAGGCCAACGAACAGGCCGACCTGGACCAAGACCAGGCTACCTCCGAAGAACCACCAGTCGCGAGTCACGAGGGGCACGGTCAGTGAGTGCGTCCGTGGTGCACCTTCCACGAAACCGTGGGAGGTCATGGCCGCGGCCAGTTGATCCGACCAGTTCATCGCGGCCAGAATGACTTTGAAGTACAAGCGGGGCGACCAGACGTGTAGGACTTCTCCGCGCATCAGGGCCGCGGCCCGAACGGTGGAGACTTCGGCCTGAATCTTGGGCATCAGGTTGAAAGCTGCCAGAAAACCATAAGCAAATTTGCTAGGCAGTTTGGCGTTTTGCTCCAGCGAGCGAGTCAGCCATAGCGGCTTGGTGGTCAACGTGAACCAGCCACCCATGTAGACGTAGACGAACATCCGTGTGAAAATCACGATGAGAAAGTGCGTGGAAGCATCCCCGCGAAGCATCAGCGACCAAACGAGGGCGCTGGCGAAGAATAGCGGCACAATCGTCAATAAGAAGAGTCGGCGCCAGGGTACCTGATTGATCAGCATGAGCAGGAGGCTTACAACAATCAGAACAACGTTGACTGTCCACACCTGAACGAAGGAAACTTCTAGTGCAATCAGGACGATCAACGCCAACTTTAGTGAGGGGTTCATGCACTCACCCCCTGATAGGTCAGCTGTTTATCGGCCAATTGTAAGTGCAGATCGACCAAGTCATCCAGCCCACTGAGTTGATGACTGATCAAAATCAGGGTGAGGCCGAGGTCGCGTTGAACCGTGGTCAAGATGGTCATGACTGTTTGAATTGAGGCGTAGTCCAAGCCTTTCAAAGGTTCATCGAGCAACAGAACGTCCGGTGCCATCATGAGCATGCACAGAAGCTGCAACTTTTTCTGCTGGCCGCTACTCAGAGAATAGAGTACCTGATTGTCGCGACCCTCTAGACTGAGATCGCGCAGTAGGGAGTGGATCCGTGATGACGTGAAGTAGGTGCTATTGCCGTATTTCTGTGAAAGGGCCAGTTCCTCGGCGACGGTGACGTTGAGAAATTGCGCGGTGGCTGACTGAAACATCAGAGCAACTTGCCGAGCGTAGTGCCGTTTCCGGATTTTCTTGATGTCAGTGTCGCGGTAAGCAATGTGGCCCTGATAGTGTCCCAAACGCACGAGAGCCTTGAACAGCGTAGATTTACCACTACCGTTGGGTCCGGTGATTAGTGTCGTCCGGTGCGCGTAAAAGGTTAAATCTTGGGGCGTCAGGAGCTGGCGGTCACTGTGAGCTAAGCCCAGTTGGCTGCCATGCAGGCAGATTGTGAGTTGTTCAGTTGGCAACTGGACGTGTGACAGTCGCAGCTGTTGTGGCGTAAAGGCTGCAAAGCGTTGCTGGGTCTCATCCGCTGAGAGCAACTCGAGTTGACCATCGGCCAAGACGGCGAGGTGGTCGACCCACTGCTGATAGCCGCTGAGATCGTGATCGGCCAGGACAATTGTCTTGCCACGGTCGGTGCAGAGCGCCACCAATTTTTCCAACAGGATCAGGCGAGTTGGTGGATCAATACTGGCAAATGGTTCATCTAAAAGAATGACATCGCTGTTCATAGCAACGATGATGGCCAGTGCCACCTTCTGTTGCTCACCACCGGAGAGTTGCATGAGCTTGCGAAATTTTAAGTCTAGAATTCCCACGAAGGTCAGGGCGGCATCGCTGCGTTGCGCAATCTGTTCGGCCGGTACCTGTTGATTTTCAAGGGCAAAGCGCAGCTCGTTCTGGACGGTATCCATGGTGAACTGCGTACTGGGCTCCTGAAAGAGCATGGCGACGGTGGCGGCCCGCTGCGTCGGTGCGACAGCGCTGAGTGGGTGGCCATTAAAGGTAATGGCAGTGTCGGCGTTGGGCAGCAGTCCGGCAATCAACTTGAGTAGCGTGGATTTGCCGCCGCCGGATACGCCGGTCAGTAGTGAAAATTTACCAGCGGGAAAGGTGCCAGAAAGGTGATTCAGCACCGGCTGATCTTGCTTCGGATAGGTGTAAGTGAGTGATTGTACCGTGACGGTAGCCAAATAAATTCCCCCAATACTACTTGTCATACTTGAAAATGAGCTGCTGATTATAAGTTGAAAATTAATGTCTGTGGTGAAGCTGGAAGGGCCAGTTGAACACGGCCCTTCCAAGCTTTAAATAGTCTATGTGATTGTATCGTAGGACACAGTTGACTTGAATAAGGGATGGCAAAGTCTTGCTTTTCATTGCACAAATCACAGTGTCAGGTAAGGCGGCAACTGAGATTTAGGCCTTCAAGACGTGGGCACGGACCAGGAGATTGTTGATCAGCTTGGTCAGCACGCCACCGAAGATGAAGACGGACAGCAACCGCACGCAGAACAGGAGTAACAGGAATGGCAGGTGGTAAGCCGCATACCCGTTACGAATCAGGTCCCACGCAAAGGTAACAATGGTCGTGGTCAACGTGCTCATGGCCAACGTGAACCAGCCGTAACGTTTGTAGCCGGTGAAGATGAAACCGAGTTCGGAACCAAAACCTTGGAGTACACCTGAAATTAACGTGCTAGCTCCCCAGATGCCGCCAAGGAACATTTCCACCACGGCACCCAGCAGTTCGCCCAAGGTTGCCGCACCGGGAATCCGAATGACAAAACCAGCGAGAGGACCCGCCATTACCCAGATACCCAACAACAGTTCATTTGCTAGAGGTTGTAACCCAAATGGCGCTAAAGCCGCCGCTAAAATCGTGTAGACCGGACCAATTGCCCAGAAGATAACACCCATAAAAATTGCAATAATCGTCACTAAAATAATATCTCTAATATGCCAACGTTTCATAAACATCCGCCTCCTAAAATTTAGACGCTGAGGGGCCACCAATGCTAAAAAAATCCCCACTAAGTGCATTAGTGGGGTCATTGATAGCTATTGATTACGCGTTCCCTTCGCTGGTATTAGCCAGAGCAGGTTCAATGGGTTTGATCTCAGCCGCGATGGCACCCCAGTCGTATTTGATTAATCTTAGCTTAACGAGTTTATCCGGGAATTGCAACCACAGCCGGTAAAAATCGTTTCTATGGCATGAGCTGTTCAGCGGCGAAATTATTTTTACAACTACGTTACAGTCGCGCCACTATCCCCAAAAGTGCTTTTGGTTGCTGGGGAAGAGTGCTATTCTAATCGTTAGTTGTCTTAATTATTGTCGGATTGGAAGGATTCAAGTTATGCGTAAAGGATATATGAAACGCGGTCTCATCGCTTTTACCGTTGCCATTACGGTGGGCGGTGTGGTCGGTCCGGTTGTGTCGGTGAATGCTGCGACGGGGTATAAGACCGTTAATACGAAATCAATTAAGAAGACGGCCTATCACAAAAAGAGTACTAAAGGGGCCATCTTTAACAAGAAGCACACCCGTAAGGTTATTAACCTAACTGCGCACCCCCACACCACGTGGTATGCCACGAAGCAGGCGACGATGAAGCACGGGAAGACTAGGGGTGTTTACCTCTACATCAAGAATAGCCAAAACAGCGTCAAGGGTTGGATCTGGCGGGGTTACCTAAAGGCGGGCAAAGCACCGTTCGTCTTGACCAAGGCCAAGGCCGCCGTTGCCATGGACGCAAAGACGGGGAAGGTCGTTTGGGCTAAGCATGCTAACACGGCACGCCCAATCGCCTCGGTTTCTAAACTGATGACGTTGTACCTGACGCTGAAGAAAATTGATGGCAAGTCGCGTAACTGGAATCATAAAATCAAGATTACCAGTCGTGGGCTGGTTTCGATGAGTCGTAGCGCCGACTATGGGGGCTTTCACTTTAAGCTGAACCACAAGTACACGGTACGCCAGCTCTACTACGCGGCGTTCCTGGATTCCTCTAACAATTCGGCTATTGCGTTGGGGCAATGGGTCGGCGGTAGTAACGGTAAGTTCATTCGGAAAATGAATGCGCAGGCCAAAGCGTGGAAGATGGGGAAAGCCCACTTCGTTTCAGCATCAGGGTTGGAAAATAGTGACCTGCGACAGTACGGTTACGCGTATGGCAAGGCTAACGCCAACGAGGTTTCGGCCAAGGACGTGGCCTTGATTGCCCGGTACTTGATCACCAAATATCCACGAGTCTTGAAGGATGGTAAGATTGGTTCAATAACGATTAACGGACAGGTTTGTCATAACTATAACAACCTGCTGAAGGGACGAAAATATTACAGGGCCTCTTTGAAAGTTGACGGCTTAAAGACGGGGTACACGCCGTTAGCTGGCTATTGTTTCGTCGGCACCGGTCAAAAGTCTGGGAAGCACCGGGTGATCACGGTTGTCTTACACGATGAGAATGAGTTCACGGAAACTAGGTCACTCATGAACCACGCTTATGGTATGAGTCGCATGAATAATTAGATGATAGGCTGACCTAGAAAATTTAAACCAATAAGGGTCGAAAGTGTTCAGTGGGAATCGGTGGATCCTGGCTGAATACTTTTTGCCTTACCAAGATGTCTAAAGGCCAGTCGGTCGACGAGGGTAGTAATGGTACTCCCCCCAACGATGAAGCCAGCAATTAGTTCAGCCGGCAAGCGATGGATTACGGTAAAATTACGGTCTCAACAACTAGGTTACAAAGTCGTGTAAACCCTTGTCGAAGGTCCATTTACCATGGTAGGCTGACTGTTAGAGTTTCGGAAACGTTTAGAAAAGGGGAATACATACCAATGAGAATGACAAAGTTCAAAGGGTTCATGCTGGCCCTGTTGTTTACGGTGACATTAGGGGCCACCGCAAGTGTTCAGGTGACCGCTAATGCTGCCACCTACACCACAGTGTCAACGAAGAAAGTCACGAAGGCCGCATATCACAAGAAGAGTACGTCGGGTGCCATTTATAATAAGGCACATAACAAACGGATTGCGACGATGAAGGGCTATCCCAATACGACCTGGTATGTGACGCAACAGGCCACACTCAAGCATAGCAATACCAAGGGAATCTATTATTATGTTGCGAACAAGAGTGGTTCCGTTAAGGGCTGGATCTGGCATGGTTACCTGACGAAAGGAACAGCACCTTTTGGACTGAAGTACGCGAAGAATGCCGTGGCTTTGGACTATACGACGGGTAAAGCTGTTTGGTCCAAGAGTGCCAACACGGCACGCCCAATCGCTTCCGTTTCCAAGCTGATGACGTTGTACCTGGTCTTGGACAAGGTCAACAATGGATCTGGCAAGTGGACCGATATCGTGAAGACCAGCAACAGTGGGTTAGTGGCGATGGGAAATAGTGCAAGTTGTGGGGGCTTCAAGTTCTATAGCAACCACAAGTATACGGTCAAGGAATTATATGACGCCGCACTGTTGGATTCGTCTAATAACGCTGCTATTGCTTTGGGCCAATGGGTCTCTGGTAGCAATGCCAAATTCATCAAGAAGATGAATGCCCAAGCACAGTCCTGGAACTTGGACAAGGCTAGCTTTGTGTCCGCCTCTGGCTTAGAGAACAGTGATTTAAAGGCATTTGGCTACAACTACGGATCAGCCAACGCCAATATGGTTTCTGCCAAAGATGTCGCACTGATTGCGCAGCATCTCATCAAGGATTACCCACGTGTCTTAACGGATGGGTCAGTGGGTTCCAAGACGGTCAACGGGCAATTGTGCTATAACTACAACAACATGTTAAAGGGCCGTAAGTATTATCAAGCGAGCCTGAACGTGGACGGCTTGAAGACTGGTTACACGCCATTAGCTGGTTACTGCTTTGTTGGAACGGGTCAAAAAGCCGGCAAGCATCGGGTGATCACGGTTGTTCTGCACGATGAGAACGAATTTACGGAAACCCAGTCATTGATGAACTACGCTTATAGCTTAGGTATGAATGCTTAATTTTTAAATTTTTTCCGATTGCTCTGGAGAATTCCAGAGCAATCTTTTTTTATTGGGCGACTAAAGGTTGAAAGCCCCAATTCACCAAGAAAGGTCCCAGCTATTAGTTGGAAATTGCCACCTGCGGCTGCCAGAGATTCCGGCTGCTGTGGGGACCGCCTGCGGCCTGAGAAGCGGTCCTCCGGCTCGGTTTGAAGCCTGACATAAACCGTCAGTCTCCAAACGCGTCCCACGCTGTAATCTGGTTCCCAGCTAACACCGTCGACACAGCTACCTACATCTCTGGCCGCCTCCGGTTACGATTTGTTCTTTAATCTGAGATCGCGGTGGCAATCGCCGAATTGGCAACGTTAATCCACGATAATTGGTCACTGTTTACGTAGGCGTGAGTGAGTCAAATTTAGGCTCCGTATCGTTGTTGCAACAGTCATAATGAGTGTTTTGGACCTTTCAACCTTCAGTTAGACAACTATCGTGAGATCCGATAGTCATTTTGACAGATGAATCACTACCGAAATGAATGCCGAATTAAGCCATTTAGCCTGTCGGTATGCCTGCTATGACGGTGTTTGATTTATGATTTTATTTATAAGCGAAATGCGTTGTGCTGGGCAGTTCGGCCAGGTATGATGGGGGTATGTTATCTCGAGAAAGGATGGGAATGGATGCGACCAAAGGTTATCGCAACGGATTTAGATGGCACGTTTTTAGACGAAAGTGGTCACTACGATCAGCATCGATTTGATGCCCAACTGGCAGCACTAGCTCGCCGAGAAATGCGGTTTGTGGTCACGACGGGAGATCCATTAGATCACGTTCAGGCGTTATTTGCACCGCTGGTCAACCGTGCGGCATTGACCTATATCGTTGAAGATGGGGCGTTAACGGTGACTGGGACTGGTGAGCAACTGCAGTCTCAGGCCATTGCGGCTCAGGACTGGCGAGCCGCAGTGGCCTGGTTGAAGACGGCACCGGTCATGGCCGACTGTTTTGTTATCGTGTGTGGTCGTGATCGGGCGTACACCGAATTGCCGGCGACGAGTCAACGATTCCACGAGTCCCAGGTCTTTTATCCCAGCCTGACGAGCGTCACAGATTTGGTTCAAGTGACAGATGCCATGCTGAAGATTGACGTGACGTGGTTCAAGACAGATGTTGTTGCACAAGTGACCGCTTTTAATCAACACTTTCAGAATCACCTGGTGGGAACCAGTAGCGGTTTGGGTGGCATGAATGTGACGTTACCCCTGGTCAGTAAGGCCGCAGCATTATTGGCATTAGGCCAAATATTGGGCGTGCTGCCAGAGCAAATGGCGGCGTTTGGCGATTCGGGAAACGACCATGCCATGCTGGAAGTGGTGGGACAAGGATTCGCCGTGGCAAATGCCGATCCGGCTATTCTCACGGGAAGTATTCATCGCTTACCCACGACGAATCAGAACGGTGCCGTGAGTCATCAAATTGACCAGTGGCTAGTTTAGGCGACCGCCAGACTAACTGAGTGTCGTCCGTGTTAAGACTGCCACCAATTGCCGTACAATCAATAGTATTGAGGGGGTGGTCCTAATGGCTGGACGGACCGGTAGAGTTGGTCGTGACCTCATTGGATTTGAAATTAAATTTCGACGTAACCGGCAGATCAGTGCCATTTACCGGGCACTGCGACTGATCTTTCCCGTGATCTTAGTGGGAACGTTAGCTGACTTTATCAATCAGACCTGGTTACAGCACAGTGGGTATTATTACCAAACGCTTCACGTGGCGAAGTGGGCGTTTCAACTGAAACTTTTCCGCCAATATCTGGGACTTCTGAGTGCGGGAACGTTAGGCTTAGCCGCAATTTTAATGGCCTTTGCGGTGAGCTTTTATCTGGTTGCGCCCACTACACCATTGATTGCCGATCGATTGATGGCCGGGGTAATCGCCATTATTGCCTTGAAGTCGCTGAACGTGAATCGCCAATCTGTGTTGAACACCCACTCAGTGCAGTGGCTCTCCACAAATCTTGGCCTCTCTGGCATCTTAGTTGGCGTCTTGGTTGGTTTGCTGGTAGGCAATGGGTATCGGTGGCTGATCAACCATCAGGATCCAGAGCACAAGCACCTAGAACAGACGGTGGGTGTCGTCAGTCTCTGGCTAATTGTGCTGACGGGACTCGGATTTATCTGGGTCAGCACCCAGACGGTCAGTTTAAATGCAGCTTTGTTAGCATTGGCACGGTGGCCGTTTCAGTTACCACACACGCTGGGAACGTTGCTAGGGTTTGGACTACTTACAGGGATCTGCCAATGGCTAGGGATTTTAGGGCCAATCGCCAGTGTCGGTGGACAGTCGGTCGAGACGGCTCAGAACCTTGCTGCAGTCTTGAATCACAGTGGCTGGCAGGTGCCACATCCGATTACATTGCATACGGTAGTTGACGTCTACGCGACGAGTGGGGGACCAGGGATGGTCCTGGCGCTTCTACTGGCTATCTTTTTGGTACGGCACAATTCGGCACAACGACGAATGGGTTGGTACTGCTTAGTGCCAACGTTAGGGAACTTTAACGCACCCCTGATGATGGGCCTACCCGTTATTTTCAGTCCTATATTATTCTTGCCGTTTATCTTGGCACCAGTAGTCAGTATCACACTGAGTTGGGCATTCTTGGTGCTACACTGGGTGCCTGCAGTGGCTTATCCGTTGGCGAATGGGACACCGGGAATCTTACAGGCATTTCTGGGAACTGGCGGCAGCTGGTCCGCCTTAGCTTTGACTGTAGCGGAGCTTGCCATAAGTACAGCCATCTATTACCCGTTCGTGAAGTGGGCGGGAATTGCGGAGGAGGCGGTCAGTCATGAACCGAAGATTTCGTAGCTTAGGGGTCATACTCTTGGTCTTGGTCGCGCTCTGTGTTCCAGGACTTCTATGGCGGTCCCAACAACGGGCTGATGTTCAGGCAAACTATCGGAGTGCCATGGCACCGGTCTTTCTTGTGCCCGGGTCGAGTGCCACACAGAATCGGTTCAATGCGTTAGTTGCAGAGCTCAATCGGGAGACGCCACACCAACATAGCCTATTACGAGTCGAGGTCATGACCGATGGGACGCTAAAGTATACTGGCAGTATTCGTCCGACCGATACGCAGCCCATTGTCGTCGTGGGGTTTGAGAATCATCGTGACGGCTATGCGACGATTCAAAAACAAGCTAAGTGGTTCACAATTGCTTTTAAGGCCTTGCAACAGACGTATCATTTCAATCATTTCTCGGCGATGGGGCACTCTAACGGTGGACTGGTGCTGACGATTTTCTTAGAAGATGACGTCGCTCAGACCAAGGCCCACGCTGACCGGTTAATGACGATTGCGGCACCATTTAATTTAGAGGAATCTGATCCAAACGTGGATACAGCTCTCTTTAAACAGCTGAGTCATCATCGCAAGGCGTTGCCCAAGTCCCTGACCGTTTATTCGATTGCCGGGAGTGAGGGGTATTCTGGCGATGGTATCGTGCCATTTGATAGTGTGAACCGCGGCAAACTGATTTTTCAGGGCCAAGTTAAAAGCTTTACGCAAATGACGGTGACCGGTGCAAATGCTAATCACGCCGATCTTCCGGAGAACCAGCAAATTGTTACTTTGATTCGCCAAGACCTTTTAAAGTAGACCGGGTTTAATTCGTAACCGGTTACGTGTAAAATGGAAGGTATATGGAGGACGAAAACGAATGACAAAAATGATTGCACTCGACTTAGACGAGACGCTACTGAACACCGATAAGACCATCAGCGAGGAGAACGCTGCAGTTTTACGCAAGCTCCATACCGCTGGCATTAAAGTGGTACTATGCACCGGCCGCCCAATCAATGCGATTTGGGGTTACCTCGAGCAGCTCGGACTAACGACTGCTGAAGATTACACGATTACTTTCAACGGGGCGCTGGTTATTCAAAACACAACAAAAGAAGCCTTGGCTCAAAGTGGGCTAAGTAAGCACGATTTCCAACCACTTCACGCTTTTGCTAAAGAGAACGGGTACCCACTCGATATCTTGGATTTCGACCAAGTCTATCCCGTGTCGGATCTGACACCGTCTGTCTACCAACACATGTTGAAGGCGCCCATGGACTTTATTCCAACGGCGTTCGCCGACTTGCCTGAACACCTCTTCAGCAAGGCAGTTATGGCAACGGATGCAGACGTTGTGGACCAAGTCGTTGCCAAATTGACGCCGGAATTACACGACTTGTATCATGTGGTGCGGTCACAGCCAAAGATTCTTGAATTCTTAGCCGCCGATATGGACAAGGCAGTTGGCCTGGGTCAGCTGTTGACGCACTTCGGTTGGGACTTCGATGACCTGATGGCGTTCGGAGATGCTGAAAATGATTTAGGGATGATTAAGGCTGCTGGCGATGGGGTTGCCATGTTGAATGGCCAACCGGAAATCAAGGCGGCTGCCGATCATCAAACACCAACGACGAACAATGAAGCCGGTGTTGCGGAGTATCTGAAACAACGTTTTGCAGAGATCTTAGACTAACGGATGAGACTTCTTGCAATTGCAAAAGAATAATGGCACTATAAAAGGTGTAGTGGATGAATTTTAAGGAGGACTATTGTCATGAAACGTTTAATGGTTAAGTTAGGACTAACAGTGATGGCATTGGGGACCCTGGGTGGGGTTGTTGCACCGAGCGTTTCTGCTAGTGCTGCCAAGAAGCCAACAATCAACAATACCGATTTAAAGCGTTATTACAAGAACGCCAAGTCAAAGACGGCCTTTTACTTTAAGACCTATAAGTCAGGCGGCAAGACCGGCACGATGCTGATTTTTGGTGACTTTGGATCCACGCCAAACGTGAAGTACGGCGTGCCAACTTCAACCAAGCTGAGTAAGAATCGGCAGACGTTGACGACGAAGTACAAGTTAATCCAATTTAAGACCGCTGATAACAATAAGACCACAACTTCTTTGACTAAGAAGACCTACACCTTTAAGTTAACGAAGAAGTCGAGCACGAAGTTTACCGCTAAGATTGCCGGGACGAAGGCTAACCGACGCTTAGCAACGACCGGAAAGACTTACACGTACACCAAGACCAAGACGAGCCCAGCCGCGGCCTACGGTAAGAAGTACGTTAAGCCAGTTCTGTACAAGCAATATATGAAGGCCTTTGAAAGCTTAGACGCAACTAATCAAAAGAAGTACGCGAATCAGTATGCAAATACTGGTGTCAAGACCATGACCAATAATTTTAACTACAAGACGAAATAAACCTGATTCCAGCGAGCGACAAAACCCAATTGGCTTTGCCGCTCTTTTTTTTGTTGCCCTGAAAAGGTCGTTAGCGCAAAAAGAGCCGGGGACAAGACCCCAGGCTCGATTTTTGCTCTTTAGAGCTATATTGCTGAAACGTGCGGCAGAAGGTAGCTGACGGCGCTTAAGGCTAATATCCGCCTTTTGTCCACTCTATTCAGATCACTTACATTTAGTTTTGCTTGAACAGAGTCGTCAAGTAGTCCATAAAGGTCTTCAGGTAACGGTCTTTATCAACCGCAACGGAAACCTTCACGTTAGTTGGTTCGTTCAAACGGTTATCGTCACCGATGGTCCGGCCGTAAGTTTCTTTGTTATAGTTAACGACCATGTTCAGATCAATCGTGGTCACGAAGCTAGGATCCAAAGCAACCCCAACGGCCAGTGGGTCATGCAAAGCACAGCCGCCTAAGTTGTCGTTAACGTCGACGTAGGCTTGAATGTAGTAATCCACGATGTCGGCAAATTTTTCGCCAGCTTCGGTGCCTAAGTCGCGCCATTGTTGGGTTTCCTTCTTAGTTAAGAGGGTCCGCAGCGTCACGTCCAGACCGACCATGGTTGAATGCATTGGGCTGGTCAAGACAGCGTTAGCAGCTTCAGCATCTTGGTTGATGTTGGCTTCTGCGTAGGCCGTTACGTTACCAGGAACCGTTAAGGCACCACCCATGAAGGTCATGTTGCCAATTTCCGTCGCAATTTCTGGGGCTTTCTTCAAAGCAGCAGCCAAGTTGGTCATTGGGCCAGTTGGAACTAACGTCAAATCTTTACCATACTTGTGAGCAGCTTCGATTAAGAAGTCCACACCGGATTCCTTTTCGATAGCGCGCTTAGGTGCTGGTAAGTCGACTTGGCCGATCCCATTTTCACCGTGGATGTCGGCACTAACTTGCATCCGATCAAAGTGATCACTGGTTGAGGAATGACTTTCGCCTAGGTAAACGGGGATGTCGGTGTGGCCGAGGAGTTCCAAAATCTTTAAGGAGTTTTGGCCACCTGCTTCAACAACGACGTTACCGTAAGAACCAATGATCCCGATCAAGTCCACATCTGGGGCACCTAATGCGTAAGCAATTGCTAAGGAATCATCGATACCAGTATCTAAGTCTAAAATCATTTTACGTTTTGCCATGATATAATTGTCTCCCCTTTGATCTATATTTAATTGGCTGAGCGCCTACTACAACTATAATGTAACGGTTTACATTTAGCAAGCGGTCTCGGAATCAAGTTGAAGCATGGCAACATTCACGGTAAACTAAGAACCAGGTTCAAACATAATGATGAGCCAGTCAAGGGGGATTGGGCAATGGCAAATAAGGAGTCAGTGAAGCCGACAAAACGGCATTTTGAGTATCATAATCATTTACTAGATGATGCAACGAAAGAAATGAATGAGTGGACTGGTGAGAATAAAGTCGTTGAAATTCATTTATTTTCAATGTTTTCGGCGGTTTTTAAGCACCATAATTTAGATGATGCTGAGTCACTCTTTATCGTGGGAACCAAAGAAACCACGCCATCGCTGGAGGCCGTTTCAACGGCACCGGTGAAACCGTGGTTGTTTTCCCGGGTATTTGCCTTGCTGGGTGCCAGCTTTGTCTTGTTAGCGTTGCTATTCTTAGGTTTTCGGAGCAACAACGCCGTTCCCGGCATGATTTTTATTGGCTCGTTGACCGTACCATTTTCGCTCATGGTCATGTTTTTTGAAATTAACGTTTTCCGCAACATTTCCGTCTATCAACTTATGGCAGTCTTTCTGGTCGGTGGTATTCTATCGCTGGTGGCCACGATGATTCTCTACTCGCTGATTCCGTCCGGAAACGGTGTGTCGTGGGAGTCTGCATTGATTGTGGGCTTCATTGAAGAGACCGCCAAAATGTTAGTGATCGCATTCTTCATCAACCGATTTCGACTGAACTATATCTTTAACGGACTGCTGCTGGGGGCGGCCATTGGTGCTGGGTTTGCCGTCTTTGAAACGGCAGGGTACACTGGCCAATATGGTTTGGTAACCTTACTGATGCGCAGCTGGCAGGCCATTGGGACACATACCATCTGGTCCGCCATCATGGGTGCAGCTATCATGCTTGCCAAGGACCGCCATCAACCCGTGACTGGGAGCAATATTGTGGCGCCAAAATTTCTGCGGTTCTACTTATTAGCGATTTTACTCCATGCCGGGTGGGACTGGAACGCGCCGTTTGACGTGCTGGATATCCTTTACCTTCAGCAGTGGGCGCTGATTGCCATCGGTTGGCTGGCGATTTTCGTGTTGATCAATGCCGGCTTGCGAGAGGTCAGAACGCTTCAGGGTCAACGAATTTTGAAAAATAGTCAGCTCGGCTGATAGAGAAATTCAATGATTTTCCGATCAATTGCCGGATTCTCGTGAAGTAGGGAATGTTGCATATCCCACACGGGGCCGCGCAACTCCTCAAAACGGTAACTGCCAACGTGGCCCGCAACTAAGTGCCGAAGTGGGGTCGTCGTATCGACTGGAACTTCACTGTCGTTACCGGTCAGGCCAATGTTGCCAGCGAGATTCAAGATGTGTAGCTGCGGGTAGTGGGTGCGCAAGGGAGCACAGCCAGGGAAGTCGGCACCGATGCAGACCAGCCGACTGACCGTGACCGGTGCGTGTTGGTTCTGGTTCAGATAGTCGTAAGCAATTGTTCCGCCCGAGGAGTGGCCGACAAAGTTGACGTGGGTAATCCCGTAGCGCGCATGTAACTGATTCAGCACAGCCACGAGTTGATGGGCTTCCTTTGCGGCGTGGGTGTTGTCCTGAAAGAGAACGGGCACCAGTGGATTAGCGGTCACGCGGCGGTGTTGCTGCCAGCTAACGCGACCATTATCGGTGACCCGGGCGGTTAGACTGAAATGACCGAGTTGGGGGCGGTTGAGGCTGAGTACCATGTCGCGCATGGAGAGCCAGCCGCCACTGTTTCCCGGTAAAAAGAGTGTGGCTGTGCGGGTCTGTGGCACGCGGGTTGTTACCAGCGTGGCTTGACGCGCGTGCCATCCCAAGGCGAGTGCCCCCAGTGTGACGAGCGCCGTCAGTAGAATTGTCAGTCCGCGCAAATGTTTCATGTCAGTCACCTCCCTAGGTGTTTTTGAGTTAAAGAAATGGAGTTCAAAATAATGACAGAATCCTATGATATTACCATTGTTGGTGGTGGCCCGGTGGGCATGTTTGCCGCCTTTTATGCCGGGATGCATAATGCCAAGACCCAGGTCATTGAGAGCCTAGCTGAACTGGGCGGACAGGTTAACGCGCTCTACCCAGAGAAGACGATTCTCGATGTTGCGGGTTTCCCGGGCATCACCGGGCGTGACCTGATTGCCGGTCAACGTGAGCAGCTCAAGCAATTTCCATTGACCATTAAGACAGGCGAGTCGGTGATCAACGTGACACCTGATGCGGATGGCTTCTTAATCACCACGCCGAAGGGGACGAGTCAGACACGGTCGGTGATTGTTGCTGTTGGAAATGGGGCATTTAAGCCACGCAAATTAAACGTGGCCAACGCCGAAGATTTTGCCGGCAAGCAGCTTTTTTACAGTGTCCGTGACTTGGAAAAATTTCGCGACCACCGCGTGATGGTGGCTGGGGGTGGTGATGCCGCTATTGATCAGGCTTTGATGCTAGAGCCCGTCGCCGCCTCCGTGACGTTGCTTCATCGCCGTGCCCAATTTCGTGGGTTGGCGCATATGGTGGACTTGCTTCACGAGTCGACCGTTAACGTAGCGACGCCGTACCTGATTCGCGACCTCCAGGCAACAGCCGAGGGAGCACTGGATGTCACGCTAAAACCGGTCGGTGCGGATACCGATATGGTTCATCAAGTCATCGATGACTTGATTGTCAGTTATGGTTTTACTGCCGACCACTCGGCCTTGGCCGCTTGGGACGTGGACATGGCGGAAGAGCGCCGCTTGATTGCCGTTGACCGACAGATGACGACCAGTGTTCCTGGCATATACGCGATTGGAGATGGGGCAACCTACCCCGGTAAGGAACCGTTGATCGCCATTGGTTACGGCGAAGCACCAATTGCCGTGCAAGCCATCATGAGCACGTACTTTCCCGATCGCCGTGGCCCAGTTCACAGTACATCGATTACCCCTAAACCTTAGAATTTCAGTTCATTAAATGCAAAGAAGCTATCCGTTCATCGTTAAGATTGAACGGATAGCTTCTTTATTTTGCGTAGGATGCTGACTTATTTTCCACTCGTATCATCTTGGTTCGTAATCTTGATCCGGTTGGAATCGGTTTCCTTATGGTTGAGTTCTGGCGCATCGGTCTTGTAGAGGCCTTGTGTCGTCTTATCACCGTTGCGTGAGAAGAGACTGGTTGACTTCAAGCCAAGTTTCTTCTCCAGCTTCTCGGCCTTCTGCAAGCCATCTGAGTAGTTATAGTCGCTCGGATCGACCGCCGTGAAGCCCTTAGGATGATAGAAACGTAACAGGTTCTTGGTATTCAACGAGTCTGAGAAACTCAGGCCCTCACTGACATGTTCCTGCATCTTTTCAATCTTGGCTTTCAGCTTCCCAGTGGGGTGAATTTCCTGCTGGGTTTTATTGCTGTAAATAGTACCGTCGACGGACGTGTAGCCCGGACTTTCCCAATCCCGGTTACGGAAGGCCACAACCTGGTTGTGTTCCTTAGAGAACAAGTCGGTTCCAAACTGTAGGTATTTCTTACTATTCATTCCCATCAGGTGGAGCAGAGTCGGCAGCACGTCAACTTCGCCCCCGTAAGTGTGCTCAATCTTACCCTTCTTGTAGCCAGGCATGTTGAACATCAACGGTACGCGTTGGAGCTGTGCATTGTCATAGTCATTCCAGTCATCTGGATTGACGCCGAGCAACTTAGCCAGGCTCTTGTTGGATGAGTTGGAGATCCCGTAGTGGTCCCCGTAGATCATGACCAGTGAATTCTTCGCCAAACCCGACTTGTCGAGGTAGTGATAGAATTCTTTAACGGATTGATCGAGGTAGTTTGCCGTCTTGAAGTAGTTATCGACAGTCTTGTCACCCGTGTTTGGCGTCTTGAAAGTGCTATCCTCGCTATCCAAGGAGAACGGGAAGTGATTCGAGACAGTCAGGTACTTCACGTAAAATGGCTGCTGGAGGTGCTGCAGATATTTTACGGAATCATTGAAGAGTAACTTATCTTTTAAGCCGTACCCCAGTGACTTGTCACCAGAGGTATCGTAGTAACTGGCATCGAAGAAGTACTGGTAACCAAGGTTCTTATAGGTGTTGTTCCGATTCCAGAAGCTCCCCACGTTTCCGTGGAAAACGGCGGTCGTGTAGCCAGCTTGATCAAAAATGGCTGGTGCGGCCTGGAAGGTGTTGTCATTACCCAGCTGGGTGAACAGGGATCCTTGAGAAAGCCCGTACGTCCCGGTTTCCAGCATCGTTTCGGCATCGGAAGTCTTCCCTTGGCCGACTTCGTGGAAGAAGTTGTCAAAGCTGTAAGTGGACTTACTCTTGTAGAGCTTGTTCAGGAATGGCGTGACCTCTTGACCGTTGACCTTCTTGTTGATCAAGAATTGCTGGAAACTTTCCAAGTGAATGATGATGACGTTTTTCTTCTTGGCGACCCCATAGAGGTTCTTGTCGGGTGCCGCGTAGTTGGCATGGATGTATTTCAGAATGCCACTGAGCTCAGACTTCTTTGCGTGTGACCGCAGCTCACTGGTGTGGCCGGACTTGATCCCATCGTAAACGGTGAAGGCGTCCAGTCCTAAGTATTTCACCACGTAAGTCCGATCAAAGGTTCGCGTCAGAAGTTGTGGCCGATCCATTTCACCCAGCGTCAGATTGACGGAAAAGGCGAGCAGACCAGCAGACGTCACGGCGAAGGCCACACGCTTATTGACGGGACGGGGATCAATGTAGATTCGTCGTGTCAGCATTAAGACAATGACAATGACGAGGTCTAGCCAATAGAGAATATCGTGGGGTGAGGTCAGGGCCAACGAGCTCCCGGAGAGTCCTTGGTCGACCTTTGAATAGCCCAACATGGTGCTGACCGTCATGAAGTCGGTAAATTCCCGAAAGTAAATGACGTTGATGTAGAGTAGCAGGGAGTTGAGAATGTCGATCAGAAAAATAAACGGGTAGAAGAATCGCGCCCGTTTCAGGTATAGCGCCAGTCCAAAGAGTAGAATGGTCGTCGCAATCGGATTCAAGAGGACGATGATGAACTGGAAGGGGTCGCTGAGCCCCAGTTTGAAGTCGACGAAATAGGCGACCAATGTCTTTAGCCAAAAGAGCACGACGAGCAGGGTCGTAAAGCCCATCCGCGTTCCCGTTCTGGCCCAGATTCTTTTGAAACGTTCCAAGTTATTTCGCTCCTTCATGTGTAAATAAGTAGTCTTATTCTACCATAGTTAACGGGCAATAACCGTCACCCCTAACGAAGGCATTTTCCTTATCCTAGCAAATCCCTTGGTTCAATAGGGTTTTTCGCCGCAAGTTTAGGAAAACTTTAAGCCGGCTTAGAAAATCATGGTCCGTCGGCAAGGTTATTTGGTACACTAGAGGTAAGATTGAGAACGAGGTAAGACCGTCATGGCTTTAGCTGATATAGGCATACAGGTGAAGATAATTTGACTAGTTGATTGGTCCGAGGTTTTCTCATACCCGGAGGCCCATATCTAGCGGTAACCAACGAAAAGAAAGGTGTGAAGACGTTATGGACAAGCAGATCACGTTGTATGTGGTACGGCACGGTCAGACTTATTTTAACATCTACAATAAATTACAGGGCTGGAGTAATTCACCGTTGACCGATGCCGGAATTGCTGACGCCAAGGCGGCTGGTGAACGGCTGAAGGACGTGCAGTTTGCGGCGGCGTATTGTAGCGACACGACGCGGGCCCAACAGACTGCAGAGACCATTCTAGCCGCCAATCAGTCGCAACCAGTGCCTAAGTTAATCACGGCACCGTATTTCCGGGAAGAGTTCTACGGTTACTACGAGGGCACCGACATGGCGCAAGCCTGGTACGTGGCGGGAGCGCCGCATGGGGTGCCGTCATTTAAGGCCATCGAAGAGAAATACTCCATTGGCAAGGCCAAGGACTTCTTGAAGGAAGCTGACCCCTTTCGCCAGGCTGAGAACAATGCCGAGTATTGGGCGCGGGTGGATCAGGCCTTTGACATGATTCGCGCCAATCCTATTCTGAAGGATGGTGATAAGGTGTTGATGATCAGTCACGGCAATACCTTGCTGAGTCTGATGGAACGTTACGGTCAGGGCAAGTACGATCTGAGCGTTCGGCCCGCTAACGGGAGTTTAACGAAATTATTACTGACACCGGATGACATTCAGGTGCTGGGTTACAACCAAAAAGATTAGAATGAGGATGGTTTGATGGAAATTAGAATGGCTTGGGGCAAGTTGAACCCCGTCTATCAGGACGCACTACAGATTCGTAAGGACGTGTTCATTGCTGAACAGGGGATTGATCCGCAATTGGAGCTGGACGGCACTGACGAAGATAAGATGCACTACGTGGGCTACGTGGACGATCAGGCCGTCGTAACGGCCCGGATTGATATGTTGGCAGGCAATCGCGTGAAGATTCAGCGGGTCGCCACTGAAAAGGATGCGCGACACCACGGATATGCCGGGGGATTGATCAAGCAGATCATTCAGGATGCCAAGAGGTCCGATGTGACGCGGGTGGAATTGGATGCCCAACAGACGGCCCTGGATTTTTACAAGGAACTGGGGTTCACGGTTATCGGCGATGTGTTTGAAGAAGCGGGAATTCCCCATCGAACCATGCGGTATACAATCGCGTAATATTATCATAGCAAAACGGGACAAGCGGCAATGACGCAATTGCAACTTGTCCCGTTTTGCTAAACGCGAGTTAGATCTTACCGCTCACCAAATTTAGGTTGGAACGCGGTGGGGTAGGACGCCGCCAGCCTGAGAAGCAGTCTGTCAGCTCGCTTTGAACCGCCCAACCCGCGTTTCAAAGTCGCCATTTTCCAAGTTAGCCCACTTGGAAAATCCCACGGCTGAGCTTAAATTTGGTTCACTCACGCCTACGTAGACAGTGGGCAACCATCGTGGACTAACGTTGCCAGTCCGGCGATTGTCACGGCAATGTCATGTTAGAGAATAAATCATAACCGCAGGCGGTCCCCACAGTAAGCGGAATCCCTGACCGCCGGAGTGCGACCATTGCCACTAATTTAGCGGTGACAATTCCTACAGTCGCAAGAGTAGGGCGAGCATTTTGGCTTTCAACCTTTAGTTTCCATAAAAAAACACGTTACCACCAGCCAATTGCCGGTGCGTAACGTGTGATCATTTAGTAACGTTCAATTGAATTCATGAGGTTCAGTAGAACTAGTCAGCGTCAGTTGCGGTAGCGACGCGGGCGTAACCAACAGCGTGCCACCATGGGGCGTGAACGGCTTCACGAACAACACCACGGTTTTGGGCATCAATCATCTTGCCACCACCGATGTACATCCCAACATGGGAGATAGAACCAGCGCTGTAACCGAAGAAGACCAAGTCGCCTTTTTGGATGTTTTTGTAACTAACGTGTTGGTACTTGTTGTATTGGGCTTGCGCAGTCCGAGGCAACGTAGTCTTAGCACCCTTTTTGTAGATGTAACCGGTAAACCCTGAACAATCAAATGCAGAAGGACCAGTAGCACCGTAAACATAACTGGCACCTAAATGTGACTTGGCAACCTTGTAAACGGACTTGAATGATGAGTTAGTAGCGGCGGATGCCGTCGTTGACGTACTCATCGAAACAGCGAAGATCCCAACAATAACTAATGCAAATGCGACTAATATTTTAACAGCTTTCTTCATTCCTACTGACAACTCCTCATGAATTTCTACAGTTACTAGCGTACCAATGTAATGTGACAAATATGTAACAAGCCCTTTGCAAACCCGTTAAATGTCTTAAACAAATCATTACTTTTCGCAATATAGTTGCAATTTAGGGGCGAAACTTGTTAAAATCTAACAGTATTGGTAAGTAAGTTAACACAGGGAGGAAGTCACGCAAGATGGCGGAATTTACAGATCAAGTACGAGAGGCCTTTGATTTTCATCGGTTGGTCTTTCGAATCGGGGAATTATCATCCATGACCGGCGTTTCCGCGCGACAGTTGCGTTATTGGGAGAAGAAGGAATTGATTGTTTCGCGGGATCGTGAGGATGGGCAGCAAGCTCGGGTCTACACGTTCAAAACCTTTATCAAAGTGTCGATGATGAAATATTTCTTAGATGCCGGGTACACTCTTGACGGCGCATCCAAGCAAGCTCAGGCTCGTGAGGATAACGTCAAATACATCCATCGTTTCATTTCCACGGGGATGCAAGGGTTCGCCAAGGTGGATGATGAAATGGCCATTAATCTGGGCGCCTTCGATGACAGCCAGACTTTAATGGCGTTGCTGCCTGAAGATGGTCCGGTTCATTATAAATTATTACCGAACGCTGAGGCCCAACGGCTCACCGATGAAATTCAATTGTAAAAATAAATAGCCAACAAACACCGCGTCCCGATAAATTTAAGGGGACGCGGTGTTTTAGTGCATGGACAGCGCGCCCATCCTGATCAGGTAGTCACGGCAGAAGCAGTGATCGTTCATCTAGGCACTGAACTGAGCCGTTAGCGGAAGTAAAGCTTGTACATATCGTACGGATACATTATGATAAAAAGTCGTTAGAAGGGTTGCGTGACATGTATAAATTATTTGTATTAGGTCAGCTGATGGATCATGAGATGTCAGGGTATGAGCTACGCAAGGCACTGGCTACGATCGTGGGGACAGAGCAGACTATTAGCTATGGTGTGCTGTATCCGCTGTTAGCACAATTGGCTGCGGCTAACGAGATTACGGTGACTACAGTTGATGGCGGTCAGCGTTCCAAAAAGATTGCGGCGATTACGACAGCTGGCAAACGCCAATTTGTGGTATTAGTGATGGCGCCGGTGGCCGTGAATAAGCAGTCACAATTATTATTTCAGATCAAATGTAACTTCTTACATCTCTTATCGGCGGTGGAACAACGAGCGATCCTGACTGACTTCCAGAAGTTTTGTCACGACCAACTCGATGACCTGCAGCATTCGCGGGACTACGTTTTGGATCATCCACGGATGGTTCCACAAGATGTGACAGATACGTAAGGGAGAATGAACATGAAAGTAAAAGTTTTTGCGGTTGATCCAGTAATTCAGAAACATCGGTGGTGGATTCTGGTGGCTATCTGCCTATTTACCTTCATGTCAACTTTAGACGGTAGCATCGTGAATATTGCCTTGCCAGTTATCAGTAAAGACATCGCTATCCCGATGAATCAAGCGGAATGGGTCGTCTCTATTTACCTAATTGTCATCTGTGCACTGCTGTTACTCTTCGGTAAGCTCGGGGATACCCATGGGAAAATTAGAATCTTTAAGATTGGTTCTGTCCTATTTACCGTGGGATCACTGCTCTGTGGGTTCAGCGTGGGGTTAAGCTTTCTATTGGTGGCACGAACCATTCAAGCCGTTGGAGCGGCGATGACCATGGCGACCAATAGTGGCATTATTACCGAAGTCTTTCCTTTCAACGAGCGGGGACGGGCACTCGGGATGATTGGGTCCTTCGTGGCCCTTGGCAGTATTGCCGGTCCTGGTGTGGGCGGTCTAATTTTGGCACACTTTGACTGGGGCTACATCTTCTGGATTAACGTGCCAATTGGTATCGTCGCGTTGTTAATGGGATACCGCATCTTGCCCAAGGATATTTTAGTTAGTAAACAGGCTATTGATAAATTGGGAGCGGGTCTGTTCGCCCTGATCGTGGTCACCCTGTTTGCAGGGGTCTTTGTCGGCCAGGAAGTCGGATTTACCAAACCATTAATCTTGGGGTTGTTTGCGGTCGCTACTGTCGCCACCATCTTCTTCGTGCGGCTCGAACTACGGATTGATAATCCCATTCTCGCGTTACAGCTTTTTAAAAACAAACGGTTCACCATCAGTCTTCTCTGTGCCTTTCTGATTTTTGTGGCCAACTTCTTCTTCAACGTTATCTCACCATTTTACTTAGAAAATGCCCGGGGCATGGCGGCCAATTTTGCTGGTTATGCGCTGATGACATTTCCGATCGTGCAGGTCGTGGTCGCACCGATTGCCGGGAGTATTTCTGATCGAATTGGGCCGGAAATCCTGACGTTTGTCGGACTCGTATTGATCTCGATTAGTCAGATCGGCTATATGCTAGCTAACCTGGCGACGCCGCTGTGGGTCTTCATGTTCTTCATCGGTCTGGTCGGCTTTGGAAATGGGGTCTTCATGGCCCCCAACAATACCATTGTTATGAGCTCCGTGCCGATGAAGGATCTCGGCGTGGCCGGTGGGGTCAATGCCTTGGCTCGTGAGATGGGGATGGTCGTCGGTATTTCCATTGCCACGACCGTTCTATTCTCCGCAATGGGTCATTATGCGGGGCACAAGGTTACGGCGTATCTACCGGCGCATCCAGAAATCTTTATTAGCGGGATGCACGTGGCCTTTATGGTTTCGTTGGCGATCTGCTTGGTTGCAAGTGTGATTACGGGCTGGCGGGTATTCAGTCGGCGAGCCAGAGCTTGAAAATCAAAATAAATATGGCAGGCACCCGTCAAACTTGACGGTGCCTGCCATATTTTTAATGCAATAATTTAAGGCTGAAAGCCAAAATGCTCAACTTTACTCTTGCGACCATTGTCACCGCTAAATTAGTGCCAAGGGTCGCACCCCGGCGGCCAGGAATTTCGCTTGCTGTGGGGAACGCCTCCAGCCAAAAGACGGGCTTCCAGCTCGCCTGAAAGCCGCCAAGTGTAGGCGTCTCTCAGGTCGTCCCACGATGTAAGGCCGGGAAAATCACCGACCAACATCGTCGACACGGCTAGCTCCATCCCTGACCGTCTCCGGCTCTGATTGTGCACGTCAATTTCGAGCACTGAATTCCATATGGGTGTTAGGGTTTAAGCATAAAACAATAACGTTTCTATAGGCATAATTCAGGTTGCCTCAGATCAGCCACGTCAGCCGAGAGGTCGGCATATATGGGCTCAGGCGCGTCGTTCTACTTAGTCAGGGGGCGATTTCCCCACTGGCTTAGTAGAAAACCAAGCTTGGAGACTCGGTCCTTTCGAGGCTTCAAGTTGTGTTCGCACCGTTCCAGCCCATATCTGCCGGCCGGTAAGGCGATACCTGAACGATGTTGCCTAATTTTAGTCTCAGTATCGTTGCAACAACAGTCATAATGAGTATTTGGGAAGTGCAATAATGGTGTAAGTGATGGGGATCTTTTTGTTACTCGTGACGCCGCAGCCCGACGCCAAGCCCTAAGATGCTGATGGCGAGTGCAACGCCGACAGCGACTGCACTGACGCCACGCTTTTCGTTCGTTTGTGGTAAGGTCGTGGTTGCCGTGCTATGATGGTTGCTTGCCGTCTTACTGAGGGCAACAACCGTATTGCGGTTAGACTTTGCACTGGCCAGGGCAGTTGGGCGAGTTGCATGGCGCGTCGTGGTCACTGCCGCGGCAGCACCCTTTGTGACAACTGGGTTAGTCTTCTTGGTTGCTGGTGTTGTTTTTTGCGCCGTCTTTTTAACAACCTTTGCGGGTGCAGTACCATCGATGGTTGCGCCATCACCACCAGTGATCGGTGCTTCGGTCGTTCCCTCACCATTATTAGTTGGTGCGGTAGTGGTACTGCCATTGTTGCCAGTGATTGGTGGTGTCACAACGGGGTCCGTACCGTTGACGATGGTAAAGGTCAGTGAAAGGGCGAATTGACTGGTTTTAGAATTCAAGACCCAAACGGTATAGGTGCCGTCCGGAACGTCCTGGTTTGCGGTGAGGTTGAAACCAATCTTGTTCGTGGTATCTTTTGTCACCGTAAAGAGGCTGCCAGCACGATTGCTCCACCCGTAAATAGTCATGGGGTCACTCATATCGATGGTTGCACCATCCGCACCGAGAACGCCAGAAACATAGTGGGTAATTGGATCGAACGTCCGGTTCTTAGGGGTGATCGTGTAAGTTCCACCCGTAACGATTTGATTCATTGTGACTTGATTGCTCGTGGGATCTTGGAGGCCAGAGGTGAAGTGGTTCTTTTGCGCATCTAAAATAATGCTGTTAGCTGCGGCGTCCAGAACGGGGAAATCACCTGAGAGATTGTTATTGCTGATATACAGTGCCTGCAAATTCTTAAAATTGGCGAGCGTCAGTGGACCAGACAGCTGATTGTCCGCCAGGTTTAAGCTGGTATTGGGCTGCAAGGTACCGATATTGTCTAAACTACCGGTTAAGTTGTTAGAGGACAGGTTGAGATTGGTTAGATTTTGGAAATTAGACATATCCGGTAAATTACCTGTTAAGTTGTAGTTTCTAATCAATAGATATTGCAGCGCTTCATTTTCGCCTAAGATAGAATTAATGAAGGTTGTGGCATCCATACTCGGCTCGGCAGAATCCTTACTAGACAGCATGAATTGTGAGAGGTTGGGTGCAAAAGAAAAGTTGATCCAGTTTTCCGGTGCCATGTCGCCGGTGAAATCAAACATCGTGATATTCTTGAAATATTGTAGCCCCTTAAAAGTGGTAGGCGTTGGGCCCGTGTAGCCATAGTTTTCGACTGTCAACAGGTGATCAACGTACTGGTAGAGGTTAGCATCCGTGATGGTCACACCGCGCATATCCCTTTGCGTGTCATACTCGACCAAACCTCGTAGACCAGCATCTGGTAACCAAACGGTCGCGTCGACGCCCTGAATATCTTGGTCATTATAAGTTGGTGTAGGCGCTTCTCTAAGTAAGCTGTTGCGGTTAAGTTTATTCGTACTTTGTGTGTTGAGAGTAGTCGTGTCCGACGTGTTATGAGTAGTAGTGGCCCCATCACTGTTGCTAGTGTTGAGGGTACCGCCATTATTGGTGCCTGAATCAGAGTCAGCGTCTTTGTTTACATCTGTGCCGTTGGTACCAGTTCCCTCAGGCTTCTGGTTAATAGTGGCATCGTTATTATTTTGCGCGTCATCATTAAGAGCAGTATTTTTAGAGCTACCGGCATTTTTGACATCAGTGTTTTGATTAATGGTAGCATCACCAGCATTGCCACTGTCCTTATTGACATCGAGAGCACCGCCGTTCTCCGTATCGGCATCTGTAGTGTTCGCAGCGCCACCCTCTGTCTTCTGCAAGGTTTGGGTATTGCCGGTGGTCGTAGGTGTCGTGGTCGTAGCGGTCGTCGCCGGCGTCACTGGATTGTCCTCAGCAGTATCGGCCGTAGCGTTGACGCTCATGCCGGTCAGACCGAGGCCCAAAGTTGCGGCCGTCATACAGGCGAAGACCCAGTGCTTGCCTGCCTTGTAGCTCTTATAGTGTTCCTTTGTATCCGTAATGATTTGTTTCCGCATGATAATTACCCCCTAGTTGGCAGTGGTACATTTCAAATCCGAGTGGTCAGTCAATATTTATACCACAGATTAGTGAATGTGGACAACCTCTTGGGGTCAGTGTACACCTTAACTGAACAAATGTAACGTTAAATTATTATAATCGATGATGGTTTTTCGCATTTAAGGGATGGCGTGTAAATGAAAAATGGGCGATTACAAATTCACTTAATTTTCTGGAAGGAGGCCGGAACTACACCTCTGACTCGACATCAATAGCTTTGATGAGTGGTCATCGCGATTGCAGCAGTAAGGTTATTTACCGTCATAACTGAATTAATGTGAGGAAGCCAAATGGGTGGTGGTTGCCGATCGTTGATCCAGCAAAAAGGCCTTCGCAATTGCGAAGGCCTTTTGTTTACAGCTATTTCTATTTTTCAGTCTTATCTGAATCAGAGTTCTTAGGTGCAACCTTGGCTTTTGTCTTGGTCCGTGACTTGCGCGTGGTTCGCTTCTTTCTTCTGAATTGCATTGGCTTTTGCGCCGGAATGACAATTGAGAGTTTACCGAAGGAAGCCGCCATCAGTGGCAAGACGAGGTTGAAGATGATAGCCGTGAAGACGGTAATCAGGGCCACAGCCGTCAAGGTTTGTGATTCGGCGGCTAGGAGACCGAGGACGCCGGCAATGATGATGAACAGCGAGTGCCGCATCGTCTGACCGACTTCATGAATCCCTGGTAATAACCAATCCAACAAGGGACCATCGTTTAAGCGATAACTCAGAGCAAGTTGCGTGAGCTCGACGACGGCGAGGACTGTCAGTGGGATAAAGGTCAGCAATGGGACTTGCCAGTTGAACTCACTGTTACCGGTTAGCCAGCCCATGAGGACTTGCGTTAACTGGTAACCGGCGAATGCGGAAGCTAGGAAGGTTAAGAACCAGTAGCTGGCTTGCAAGATCGACCGACTGAACAGGATTAACAATAGTAACGTAATACCAAAGACCAGCAGTAAGACGCGAGGCAGATCGTGTTGATATTGCGTTTGAATCGTACTCGTGACGACTGGTTGCCCGCTAAAGGTTAACGTGGCATCTTTGAGAACCGTGCCGCGAAGTTGACTCTGAGTAACCTGCTTCAGTTGTTGCAACGTCTTGGTGGTGTTCTTGGCGTTTGGCGCATCCTTTAGTGTAATCGTCAGGTAAGTCGATTGTACCTTAGCGTTCGTGTAGTTTGCGAGTGATTGTTGGAAATCACCACTGGCAATCTGCGTAGGGGACAGGTAGAGGGACTTCGCCGCTTCAGAGGTTTGTAACCCGCTGAGGTAGAGGTAAATCTGATTCATCGACTTTTGCATGCTAGCGACTTGTTTCTTGGATGTCTTCAAACTGTCGCTCACGGCCTTGATCGATTCAGCGTAGTTACTCAGGTTCGAGTGAGCGGCGCTGGCATCGGTGTTGGCTGTGCTGACGGAGTTGGAGAGAGTCGTCAAGTCATTGACGGCAGTGTTCAACGTGGTATTGACCGCGTTGAGTTGATTAATGTAACGTGTGATCCGCTTTGACGTACTCGTCGTCCCAGCAGCCGTTGATCGACTCAGGGCAGTTTGGAGTGACGTCTGTAAGGTGCTACTATCACTCATCAGCGTGTTAGTTTGAGTGGTCAGTTTATTCAACCGCTTGACCTCAGCATTTAGTGATTTTTGTTTCAAATTGGTGCTGTCAGATTGCAGGTCGTTTCTGACCGTGCCGAGTTGTCCGACAACGCCGGTGATATTTTCGTTAATCGCACTTAATTGATTAGAAATATAGTACTGCGTGATCGGCTGACCACCAGGTTGGGTAACCGAGGTAACCGCAGCAACGCCCGGTTGGGCACGAAGCTTCTTAGTCAGGTTATCCAGTTGATAGAGTTGGTTTTGGTTGTCGAGACGTTGATTAGTTGAGAGGTACAACGTTACTGGCGTTGCCTTCCCTTGTCCGAAGTGCGCGCTTAATACCCGAGCACCCTGCACGGCTTGATTATTTGGAATATCTTGAGCACTGTTGTAGTTGAGGTGTGTCCGGTTCGCAAACGTTACGGGAACGATCAAGTATAGAACGACCGCAACGGCGATCCAGGGTTGCCAGAGGCCAAACTTCGTTAAGTGGAACCAAAGTTTGTGGTCCTTGAGGCGTGGTCGCGTCTTCTTTGGCCAGAAGAGGCTGTTCCCCAACATCCCCGTGAAGACGGGAACGAGGCTGACACTGGCAATTCCAGTGATGGCAAAGCCAATGCCCAGCAGACCGTAGGCACGAATCGTGGAGAAGTCGAAGAGCATCAGACTCCCAAAGGCAATCGTTAAGCTCAACGTGCTGATGAGGATGCGGTAGCCCAGGTCGTTGACGACTTGGGTCGTTGCGGCTTGATTATCGACACCGTCATCGGTCAGATTCCGCAATTCACGGAAGAACCAGAAGCTGGTCAGCAACGTGAATAAGCTGATACCCAGTAGGAGGAAGATCGGCGTGTATTCGGAATAAGCGAAATTCCAGTGGTAAGCCAGATTGGTTGCCAGGGATAGCGTCGTAATATAACTAATTAAAATAGCTAAAAATGTAATAATTGGCGCGATAATCGACGCAAATAGAATTCCCATAGCAATCAAGGCAATCAGTAAGGTCATCAGAATGACGATCAGCGTGAATGACGTAATGTGTTCGTTGGCAGCATCACTGATAATCTCGGGACTCGTCACGTAGGTATTTAGTCCAATGGTCGAGATCTGCGATTTGAGTTGTGATGCCATCTGGCGAACGGTTCCTTGGTTATGGCTGACCTCTAACTGAACGATTTCCGTGGATTTATCCTTGGAAAGCAGTTGGGGTTTACTCGTCGGCGTGTTCGTCATTGTGGTGATCTTTTGAACCCCATAATAACTGGAACGCTTCTGCAATTCGGAAACGGTCTTGTTGACCGAGGCGAGTTGCTTATTAGTAAGGGCGCCGTCAGGGTTGTTAAAGACCGCGTTGACGGTGTAAGTGCCGTTTAGGTTCCGCCCCCAAGTGTTCTTGAGTTGGGTCGCCTTAACGGGTTGACTCGTATTCGCCAATTGTGGTTGACCGTCATATTGAATGATGGTCTTGACATTTGGTAAGGTGACGATGGCCGCAAAGACCACGACTAACCAGAATACGAGTGCAAAAATCCGGTTGTGGTGAAGCTTTCTTATCCGTTCTTGCATATGTAGTCTGAGTCCTCTCTATCTAATCAATTTCCCGCCGTGCAAGCAGGGTGCAGTTCATGTTTAATTTTACCATATTGGGGCGAAATCGGGCCGTTTTCGGTGTTATTTAACAAAGTTTAAGAAAGCCTTATGGTTGACTCCCGCAACCATTGCGGTAAAGTAGAAGACCTCATGACTAACTAAAAGAAAGAACGTGAACCTATGACGAAACACCATCAGACCTACCAGAGTCCCTATGCAGCGATGCTGACGCCGGACCGCTTTGACTTGGCCCTCAAGCTGGCGACACAATATCACCTCGATGCCAGCCAGATTATGTTTGCTTACTTGGAGATCACAGCGAATGTGGCTGAACCTGGGAAGGGTGTTACTGACCGCCAAAAGGAAATTGATCAGCGTTTTCAAGCGTTTTTGGACGATGCGGCCAAGCCACTTTGATTGCCGTTCCGGGCGTTTTCACGTAAACTTAATTAACTAGATTAATCTTGTTTAGGACGATTTGTTGGCTCTGATTGCGCTTATGGGGTCGGTGGGAAATGGGCTAGGACGCTGAGAAAACGCGCACAGATGGTGGTTAACGGCTGCTGAATTTCTTTCGTCATATGTCCGGGAAACCATTGGCTAGTATTCATGAAATTTCTCCTTGAATGCAGTGTGACCGCTAGTAAGTGTCATGATTGCGTGGCCCATGATTCAGCCGATTTTCACCACCCGGTAAGGCACTGTTAGCAGCGATCATGACCCATTTTAAATTAACATAACTAAAGGTTGAAAGTCCAAGTGCACCTAGAAAGGCCTAGCTAACAGAGATTTAATCCACAAAATTAGTTGGAAATTACCACCTGCGGCTGCCAGAGATTCCGGCGTCTGTGGGGACCGCCTGCGGCCTGAGGAGCGGTCCTCCGGCTCGGTTTGAAGCCTGACAAAACCCGTCAGTCTCCAAACACGTCCCACGGTGTAAGCTGGTTCCCAGCTAACACCGTTGACACAGCTACCTCCATCTCTGGCCGCCTCCGGTTATGATTTATTCTTTAACCTGACATTGCCGTGACAACCGCTGGACTGGCAACGTTAGTCCACGATGGTTGGGTGTTGTCTACGTAGGCGTGAGTGAGCCAAATTTAGGCTCAGCCGTGGGATTTTCCAAGTGGGCTAACTTGGAAAATGGCGCCTTTGAAACGCGGGTTGGGCGGTTCAAAGCGAGCTGACAGACCGCCTCTCAGGCTGGCAGCGTCCTACCCACAGCGTTCCAGCCTAAATTTGGTGAACGGTAAGCCGGCAGGTTTAGACAACGTTGCCTAATTTTAGGCCCACTATCGTTGTTGCAACAGTCATAATGGATATTTTAGATCTTTCAATCTTCAGTTAACATAACCCATTGATTAAGGAAGAGGAGGGCATTTGCCATGTGTACCAGTATCTTACAAATTGCCAAGGACGGCAGCCACATTCTCGCGCGGACCATGGACTGGCATGCACTCTATGTCCAGCCACTGTTCGTTCCCCGTGGCTTCCAGTGGCAAAGTGTCTTTGACAATCACTGGCACACCAACCGCTACGCCTTGATTGGCGGTGGGGGCGCTCACCATAACGAAATCGACGTGTCCGATGGCGTCAACGAGATGGGATTGAGTGTACAGAAGCTCACGTTCGCCAATGGATCCCAGCTGGTCGAAAAACCAACGCCGGGACAAGTCCACTTGGCACCGTACGAATTCTCCTTTTATCTGCTAGCAAACTTCGCCTCAGTAGCTGATATCGAATCACATTTGGCGGAAATCCAACTGATGAGTGGCGCGTATGCCGTTAATAATATCGGTGATTCCGAGCTGCACTTTGCCGTGGTCGATCGCACTGGCCGAACTGTGGTCATTGAGCCGACACACTTTCCCATGCGGGTCCGCGAGAATCCCTTAGGCGTGGTCACCAACAGCAAGGACTTCGAATTGCAGCTCGAACGTCTTGGGCAATACGTCAACTACACTGATGATTTCGAAGCAGGAACCGTGCCCTTAAATGCACCACACGTCACGACGGGGCGCTTTTCTGGCAAGCCAGTGCCCAGTGGATCGTTTACGCCCGGTGGACGGTTTGTCAGAGCGGCATATTACAAGGAGCGCGCCGATCTGCCAGCCGATGAGAACGCGGGCATCATTAGTGCGTGGCACCTGTTGGATAGCGTGGCGGTGCCTAAGAGCCACCGTTATCGGCCGACCTATTCCGTCTACCGTGCGGCGACCTGTAGTGAGTCACTGACGTATTATTTCCAGCCGTACAATCGCTTGGATGTGGTCCAACTAAAATTAACACCAGAAATGCTGAACTGGACGGCACCAAAGTTTTACAAGGTTGCTGACCAACTTAGTGTGACAGCTTTAAATTAGAAGAGCGAGACACGGAGGCGGTTAGCTGCCTCGTGGAACACGTTTCGGTCATATTAATTTGAGCATACAAAAGGTGCGCTGACCTCTGCCAGCGCACCTTTTGCATTACACCAGCATCCACAATAAATTCATTGTAATCATACCGATCAGTAAGCCCCGGTGGAGCCGGGGATGTAGCATGATCAACGCTAAAAACTCACGGGCCCACCCAATTGGCAGGTAGCCTAGCCGAGTTGGTGCCGGGTAACCCCCCACGTGTAGGCGGAAGTGTTGCGCAAGCAAGCGGGTGCGAAAGAGGTGGTAGCCGTTGGTAATCAGAACCACTCGGCCGCCTTGGTTGGGCAGTCGCCACCAGAGCCTTTGACTGTTAATCAGATTGGTTCGCGTGTTTGTGGCCGCAGTCTCTTGGATAATGAGATCAGCTGAATAGCCATGATGCTCGAGGTAGCCAGCCATGGCCGCGGCCTCGCTAATTGTTTCATCTGTTCCTTGACCACCGCTGACGATCAGAGCCACCGGGTGGTCCTGCCGACTAGCAAAGGCCAGGGCGGAATCGAGCCGTGCGCCTAGTACGCGGCCAATCTGGTCGCCATTTAACAGGCCCGCTCCAAGGATCACGAGGGTGTCGGCGTGACTAGCGCGAAAGCAGATGACGCGCAGGTAGCCCACAGCACTGGCCCCAAAGAGGATGCCCAGATAGAGGCTGAAGACGGGGATGAAACTTAGCCACGGCCAAACGGTATCGGTGAACGTGCCGTGACTCACGGCGTACAGCCACATGCTACCCAGAATTAGCCAGATCCAGATTCCGGCGATGAGGCCAAACGTGAGTCGTTCCCGTTTCCTGACAACCAAGGTGGGGGTGCCAATGATTAAAAATAGAGTGAAGAGGCCCCACACTGCGATGCCCAAGATAATCAGTTTACCCAGGTCCGCCAGTGGGACGGCCCAGGGCTGGTGAGATAGGGTGGCAAATAGCGTGATTAAGCCACCACCCAGAACGGTGATTACCGCACTGGTCAGACCGTGTGGATCCCAAAGCGTGACTAAAATGATCAAAAAAATTATGGCAGCACTGGCACTCAGTAGCATGGAAATCTCCTTTCTGGGTAAAGTTTAAGTTTTGTTGAGGGTTTGGATAATTAATTCCATCCATCGAAAAACTCGTTATAATTGAGAACATTATAACTGAGATTGGAGGAATCCGGGTGCCTAAGCGTCGAAGAACGAAAAGAAAATCAAATCATAATCCCGCAACCGCCACCTGGATCTTCGTCATGGTCTTGTTGGTTCTAGGCGGCGGACTGTTAGTACGCGGTAAGATTAAGACTGAGATTCAGTCACAGCGTATCTCTCAGACTGCGACTGGCACAACGGATAACGAGACGGCCGCACAGAAGAAGTTTATCGCGAAGATGGCGAAACCAGCAGTCAGAGTTTACCGGCAAAATGGCCAAGTCTTACCCAGTATCGTGATTGCCCAAGCGATTCTTGAATCTAGTTGGGGAACATCGGGTCTGTTCAAGCAGGCCAACAATCCGTTTGGTGTAAAGGGCAGCTACGAAGGGAACTCAAAGTCATTTTGGACGAATGAATACGTGAATGGCAAGAAGATTTCGGTACGCGCTAACTTCCGCGATTATCCGAACCTGACATCAGCGATTCTAGACCACGATGCGTTGCTCAAACGCAGCTACTTTAAGCAAACGGTGACCGATTACAAGACGGCGGCTAAGTTATTACAGAATAACGGGTACGCCACCGACCCAAGCTACGCGAAGAAACTGACGAATTTGATTGCAACTTATAATTTGAACGACTATGACACTTAAATGTGAACATTACTCTTGCATATAGAAAGACTGGTCACCGCTAAATTAGTTGGAAATTACCACCTGCGGCTGCCAGAGATTCCGGCTGCTGTGGGGACCGCCTGCGGCCTAAGAAGCGGTCCTCCGGCTCGATTTGAAGCCTGACATAAACCGTCAGTCTCCAAACGCGTCCCACGGTGTAAGCTGATGCTCAGCTAACACCGTCGACACAGCTACCTCCATCTCTGGCCGCCTCCGGTTATGATTTGTTCTTTAATCTGACATTGCCGTGACAATCGCTGGACTGGCAACGTTAGACAACGATGCCTAATTTTAGTCTCGGTATCGTTGTTGCAACAGTCATAATGGATATTTTAGATCTTTCAACCTTCAGATGATGAAAACAAATGAGCTGGCACTGGTAAATCGTACAGTTGCTTTCTCATTTTTTTATTGTAATTCTGTGACTTGATTGCGTCAAAGTTAACAACTAGTTTAGCTGGAGGAGGTCAGGGTGTAGCCAGCCGTGACGATGGCGTAAGTACGGGTGGTGGGCCTTCCCGTACTTACGCCATGGGACGAGCTTGAAGACTCGCGAACTTTAGCGAGGCTTCAAGTCGAGGTGAAATACCGCTTCTCAGGATTTCACCGGTCCCCACAGCAGGCGGAACCCTGACAGCCGCAGGCGACAAGTTTTAGCTATAACGTCAAAACGAGGCAGTACCGGCATTGCGCTGGTACTGCCCCGTTTAACCTTGTCTGCCAAATGAAGTAAAATCCTTCAAGCAAGCGACACCTAACGCGTCCCCCTCATAAATGGGGCGGATGACCCGTTAGTTCTCGTTGTAGTACCGCGCGAGATCGTAGAGTGTCTTGGCCAGAGTGTCCATCGGCGTGGTTGGCGCCTGATTGGCAAAGAGGATGACACCGGATTTGTTACCTTCCGATCCGTACAGCTCGGTTTCGTAACCCGCGCCGCTGAGAGTGCCACGAACACGTTTGATACTATTGCTATAGTGATACAATCCACCGGCATAGTTCAACTTGTAGTCGTTTGAGAGGTCGTAATATTGATTAGTCGTCAGGATCTTACCATTCCGCAAGCCCTGCTGAATCTTGTAGTAGTCGGCCGGCGTTGAATAGTAGTTACCAGCACCTAACAGGGAGGATACTAATTTCTGTGAGGCGTTGTTAGAATTGTTACTCTTACCGTTGGCATAACTGTAACCGTTAGCGATGGAGCCGCTGCGGGGCAGGTTATTCCATGAATAGGTGTTCTTCAAGCCGAGTGGGGCGATAATCCGTTTTTGAACCAGCTGATCGTAAGTCTGACCGGTCACCTTCGAGGCGACACCAGCGAGTAGGGTAAAGTTGGCGTTGGTGTAGTTAAAGCTGCCGTTACTGCCAACTTTGAGCTGATTCAACGTGTAGTTGATCTCAGCGGATTGTGAGGTGAGGACACTGCTAGGTGTTGACTCATCCATGTCGATTCCCGACCGTTGATTGAGCAGTTGGCGAAGCGTGATTTGGCTGCTATTCTTGACACCCGGATAGTACTTGCTGAGTTTGTTGTTCAACGACAGCTTGCCTTGTCCGGCGAGCTGTACGATGAGCGCGCCAGTCATCACCTTTTGTAGCGAGGCGATGGGGTAAATCGTGTTGGCTGAATTCAGCGTTTTCGTGGCGGCATCGGCATACCCGACGCTGACATTACTGGCACCACTCGAATAGTTATTGAACAACATGGCGCGGCCCTGGAAGTGGGCGTTGTTCAGCAGTGCTTGTGCGTTCTGGCTGCGGCTGAACTTCTGTAATGCCTTCACATCGACCCAGCCGATGGTTTTACCGTACCAGGAGAACTTGGCAAACTGCACGCCGTTCGAGAGCGTCGCCACTTGGCTGACCTTTACGAACCGGTGTTGCCAGTTCTTACCACTAGCGTCACGGGTCTTAGCCGACCGCTGGGTATAGTAAGGGGCGTAATAGTAGATACCATCATTGCGACTACCTTGATTGACAAAACGTGCGTTGTAACTGGTATTCGTGGTACTCTTGATTCCCATGTAGCTACTAGCGTTGGCAGAAAGCGTCGGCAGGCTGCCAGCAAACGCACACGCGAGAGTTACACCCAAAATTGTCACTATTTTCTTCAAAATTTATCATCCATTCCCTAAAAGTCGGTCTAAGTTTCCCCAAAAGCCAGTCTCATATTAACGCGCCTTGGTCATATTTTCAATCGTTTATTTGATGAACGAGTTAAGTGGCCTAACCAACACTTTAATTAGTTGTGGGGCATGGTGGATAAACGAGTCGCAAGTTAAGGGGGAGTGTGGTAAACTTATCCAGATAAAAATAAGTTTATAAATGGTGTCAGTGCCAGTCGTTGACGGGTTTTGATGCGCCAATGGTGGTTGACAATCCATGGGTTTACTTGTTTTTGATCAACTGACTGGTGTTTAAATGGCAATGATAGTTGTGGCCATTAATGGCTTGCCAGCAGAAATAATCTTAATAACTTTTAAGCTAAGGAGCTGAAGCTAGCGTTGTTACACTTTTTAGGCCAAATGTATGGCCCATTCTTTGATCTTCATAACTGGGAAACCGTGATTACTTCTGGTAATGACTGGCTGATTATCTTTTCACTGGTACTCATTGAGTGCCTGTTGTCCGTCGATAACGCCGTGGTTCTGGCCGCGCAGACACAATCGTTACCCACCCGTAAACAACAGGAGGAGTCCCTGTTCTATGGAATCTGGGGAGCGTACATCTTCCGGTTTATCATCATTGGACTGGGCGTATACCTCATTAATTTCTGGGAAATCAAGGTTGTTGGGGCACTCTATCTGGTCTTCTTAGTCTTCCAATACTTCAGTAAGACGCGGGTCAAGCACACGCGTAAATTGGTTAAAGACAAAAAGAAACGACTCCTACCGTTGTTCTGGTCTGTTGTGATGCAGATTGAAATGATGGACATCATCTTTTCCGTGGACTCCGTGTTGGCTTCCCTGGCAATCTCCAATAATCCGGTCATCGTCTTGATCGGGGGCCTGATTGGGATTCTCGCCATGCGGGGGGTCGCCGAGGTGATCATGAAACTCATGCGGCGGATTCCAGAGTTGGAACCGATGGCGTACATCTTGATTGGCCTGATTGCCGTTAAGCTGTTCATCTCGATCCCAGCCATCGATATCGAAATTCCGGCAACCGTATTCGGAATTATCGTGATTGGGGCCATCATCTTGACCCTGATCATTCATGCGATCCGTAAACGGCGGCAGCCACAAGCGAAGACCAAGGATGCTGAGAAACCCTCTGACTCAACTGAATCTTAATAGATCTGAACCTGGGATGACCTCTCGGGTTCTTTTTTATCCCGTCAGAACGGGGATAGATAGGCATTGGCTGTTTGGGAGAGCACACATCAGTTTTTGTAAAGTGTTTGACACGTGCTTTTAAGTCTCACAGTGTATACTGATTTTGGATAGGGGAGGTTGTGCGTAAAAAAAAGGTGATGTGAGGGCCAAGAAGACCGTCGGAACGACGAACAAGGGGTAGCTTCACAAGGTGGATTGTGGATTCGTAAGGAGAAAATGACATGAAAGTACATATGAAATGGTGGCTGGCCGCAGTGGCTGGTTTCGCTGCCGTTGGGATTGGCGCAACAACGGCCAACGCTGCAACGACTAGCAGTAAATATTTATCCGGAAACGTAGGCTACGTACGCACCAAGAAAGCCATGTATGTGGGCATTTACAAGAAGACTAACGGTAAGTACAAACAGGTTAAGGTGAAGAAGAATACGTTATTGAACGTGGAGGCGAATATGTCGTCCGATGACGGTCATGGCGGGGTGAAGACGACTGCGCTGTTGACGTATGGTGTGGTCAACTACAAGCGTGCCAAGACATTGAAATATAAGGATATGGCCACGATTCCGCTCAGTAAGGCTAATTTTAAAAGGGTGAGCTTAAAGGCACCGATCCGTACGCAGATTTTTCTGGCAGGAAAGGGATACACGGCCAACAGTACGAACACCAAGGCTGAACCAACGGCCGGATTCTATCTGACGTTGGACAACTATCTGCAATATTACAGTAAGGCGGCGATGGCTAAAGACTATTACCTATTCGGCTCGCGCTGGGCTGGTACGACCCAGGTCTATAAGCCAACCCGCTCCGTGAAGGTGTCGAAGGTCACGGTAAAGGGAAACACGACCAAGATCGATTACAATAAGGCGTTGAAGGGTCTGCCGAATAAGAAGCTTAGTCGAAATCACTACCGGTTGACGATTACGAACAAGAAGACGACGGGCAGTCTGGGTATCAATCCCATCGATGATACGTTCGATTCGATTGCCAGCTGGACCAATTACACCGTCAATGGCAATGCTTACCACTATGGTGAAGTTGAATACGGCAACTAGGCGGGGGTGTAGGCTGAAAACTACCGCTGTGGCGAGCATAGTCTCAGGTGAAATCAGGCGTCACCTAGTGGGTATTACTGGTGGGTGACGTTTTTTCATGTGCGGCTGTCCTTTCGTCAAATTCGCCCGATACTAATACCAATGTAAAATCTGGTCATTTTGTCTCAAGTTTTTTGCTGGAAAAAGGCGAAATCGTGTTAGCCGTTAAGTAGACAATAGGGTGACTTAAACGGTGAATTGATTGTAACCGTTGGCCTGGAGGGATTGTGAACGTTGCGGTCGGATTGGGAGATGAGCTTTAGTGCTGACCTGAGTTGCCAATCTTCGTAGGATTCTCGGTTAGAATTGACTGGCGAGTGGCTGACCGTTTCTTACCCTGCCTGACCGTCAACGTGGTACCATAGACCTCAAATGGATCGAGGGGGCACTACTTATGCAAATTGGATTTATTGGCACTGGCGTCATGGGCACTGGTATCGTATTGAACCTATTGAAGGCCGGCCAATCAGTGGTCGTTTACAATCGTACTAAGGCTCACGCTCAGACAGTTCTGGATGCTGGGGCGACCTGGGCAGCAACACCACAAGCTGTTGCCGAACAAGCGTCATTGGTACTGACGATGGTCGGCTATCCCAGTGATGTTGTGGAAGTTTATACGGGTGATCAGGGCATCTTCGGTGGGATTCAAGCCGGTAGTATTGTGGTGGATATGACCACGAGTACCCCCGCATTAGCGGTGAAATTAACTAAGTTGGCCCATGATCGGGGTGTCCAGGCATTGGACGCACCGGTCTCTGGTGGGGATGTCGGCGCCAAGAACGCTACCCTGACGGTGATGGTCGGCGGTGATCGCGCAGCTTATGATCAAGTGTTGCCAGTCTTTGAACAGCTGGGCCAGCGCGTGAACTACTTCGGTGGCGCTGGTAAGGGCCAACATGCCAAGATGGCCAACCAAATCATGATTGCCGGAACGATGACTGGCCTGACGGAAATGTTGGTTTACGCCAAGGCAGCGGAACTGGACTTGCCTCAGGTCTTGGCGACGTTGAGCAGTGGTGGTGCCGACAACTGGAGCATGGACAATTACGTGCCCCGTATTTTGAAGGGGGACTATACGCCGGGATTCTTCGCCAAGCACTTCCTCAAGGATTTGCGAATCGCGCTACAAGAGGCGGATCGAATGGGGTTGAATTTACCGGCGACTAAGCAAGCCAAGTTACTCTACGAGGCAATGGTGGATGACTTCGGCCTTGGCGACGACGGAACCCAGGGCTTGATTAAGACTTATGAACATTAGCAATTGAAATGCTGGTGCAACGAGCTCGGTCTCGTTGCGCTTTTTTAGTCTAGCGGTGTGGGTTGAATTTCGATCAAAAAGGCAAGTCTTTCTTAGACTAGAAGATTTGCTTTTTAGCGGGATCGAATTCCTAGCAAATGGTTTAATCGGATTGCCAATTAAGTGTGTAAATGATAAGCTTAAAACGCATGGTTCGTGAGAAAATACTGGATTGAAGTGAGTCTTAAATGCAACGGATTAGGCGCTATGAAGTGACGGAAAGCCAATGGCGTGGGATGACATTTTAGCGTAATCATCATTGGCGTTTAAGACGGGGCAGGGGTGGTCGTATTGGTTAAAAAGTATCTGTTGGGAATCTTCCCGTTTGCATTTATTTTCTTCATTCACAATTTGAACACTCAGACGGGCGGGTGGTCGCTGGCCCTTTCGTGGTGGAACCTGTATCTCGTCTTGAGCTATCTGGTCTTCTTCCCTCTCCTGTATGACCGCGCACGACAACGACTCAATGGGTCGGTCGACATTGGCAAGAAGCTTAAAAATCCGATGAGTGCCGATCAGGAGGCCATGAAGATAGGGTCCAATTACGGCAACACGGGTCACATGGGATTTGCACGTATTGGAGACGCCGACGCCAAAGAAGGTTGGTTACTTCGCTGGGGAATGAGTCTGGTCATGCGGTTCTTCCTGATTCTTGCGGGACCGATTGTTTGGACCTTCCTGTGGATGAAGCAGTGGTGGCAGGCCCGGAAACACTAAAAATAATAGCTAAAAATGGCGCCAATGAATTTCCTGAGAATAGGAGTTCATTGGCGCCATTGTGTTTTAAATTATAATTGTTTATGCAGAACAACGACGGGCGCGCCATCCTCATCGAATGGGCCCTCATTCACAACATAGCCGCACCGTTCGTAAAAAGGCTGCGCACTGACTTCGCCGTGGATGACACCGGTCGTGAAGCCGTGCTCACGCGACCAGTCTTCAGCCGCCGTTAATAGTCGGGTGCCTAACCCCTGACCCCGTAAATCTTGGCGGGTACAGACCCGACCGAATCGCATCTCTGTGGACGATTGGGGTTCCAACCGCAGTGTGGCGACCGGGTGGGTAGCGTCTTGGTACAGCGTCACGTAGACCCGGTCGATGGTATCACGATCGTCAAACTCGACATCGCGGGGGATGCCCCGTTCAGTAACGAAGATGGCTTGGCGCAAAGACAGAGCGGCGGCACGGTTGAAGGGGGCATTTGAAATCACAAGTTCCATGTGTGCCTCCTATTCAATCTCAGCGAAGAAGCTGTAGAGCTTCTCCGTGGTCAGGGCGTCCTTTTCGGCACCGGCGACGTCAAACGTCACCTGACCATGATGCAGGACGATCAGCCGATTACCGTAAGTCAGGGCATCTTCCAAGTGATGGGTGATCATCAGACAAGTCAGCTGCTGTTCTTGAACCCGCGCGTTGGTGAGGTGCATCAGGTCCTGGCTGGTCTGCGGATCTAGTGCCGCCGTGTGTTCATCCAGCAGTAGGATCTCTGGGCGATTCAACGTAGCCATCAGGAAGCTCAGCGCCTGACGTTGGCCACCGGAGAGGTTCCCGGTCGCCGTAGTCAGCCGTTCATCCAAACCGTTGTGCATGGTGGCCGTGATCTTCTTGTAGCGGTCGAGTTGCTTGTTCAGGTGTCGGGGCGCTAACGTCCGTCGTTTTCCACGCCGTTCGGCCAACAGCAGATTTTCTGCGACATTCATTCGTGGTGCCGTTCCGAGTTTGGGATCTTGGAAGACCCGGGCTAGAAAGCGGGTCCGTTTCTCCACGGATTCATGGGAAATGTCCTTGCCGTTCAGTAGAATCTGGCCGCTGTCAATACTGAGGTCGCCACCGATGGCGTTGAATAAGGTAGATTTACCGGCACCATTCGATCCCAGCACCGTAATAAAGTCGCCAGCGTTGATGGTCAGGTTGAGGTGATCGAGAATCATAATTTCTTCGGGCGTGTTGCGATTGACCTTTAGGACAACATTTTTCAATTCGAGTAATGGCTTAGTCATTGGTATCCAACCCCCGTTTCAAAATATGCTTGAAGTTAAACGTCTTCTTGAAGACCGGCAACATCATGCAGAGTGCCAGGATGATCGAAGATAACAGATTGAGGTCGTTGGCGCTGAAGCCCAATTTGAGGACGATCAGCAGGACGAAACGGTAGAGAATACTCCCGAGGGAGACCGCGACTAGCCGTTGATTCAGCGTTAAATCACCGAAGGCTACTTCCCCAATGATGATGGAGGCCAGGGCGATCACGATGATGCCGATCCCCATGTTTACGTCGGCGTACCCATTGTTCTGAGCGACCAGCGCGCCACCGAAGGCAATCAAGCCGTTGGAGACCATCAGGCCCATGATTTTCATGTTATCAGTATTGATGCCGAGTGAACGGGCCATCGTCTGGTTATCTCCAGTCGCGATGAAGCCTTGACCCAGTTGTGTTTGTAGAAAGTAAATCACGAGTCCCGTGATGACCACCATGACCAGTGTGCCCAAAAAGACACTGTCAAAGTATTGTGGCAGAGAGGCTAGAAAGTGATTCTTAAATAACGTGGATTTCCCCAGCAGTGACACGTTGGCCCGACCCATGATCCGTAAGTTGACAGAGTAGCAGGCGGTCATAACCAGGATACCAGCCAGCAATATGGGAATGTGCCCCTTGGTGTAGAGCAGCCCGGTAATCAGGCCGGCAATGGCGCCAATGGCGAAGGCCAGTAGCGTTGCCAACAGGGGATTCATCCCGTTACTGATGGCAGCGACCGCGGTGGCTGCTCCCAGTGGGAACGTCCCTTCAACGGTCATATCGGCAAAATCAAGAATTCTAAAGGTGAGGAATAACCCGACACCCAGGACGGCCCATAGCAGGCCCTGTCCAATAGCGGATACAATTAAACTCATTAGCGGTATACCTCCCCATGTTGTTTAGCTTCCTTAACGACCGAGTCTGGCAGGGTAATCCCCAGCTTCTTCGCGGTCTTCAGGTTGATGGTCATTTCACCCTTACGTACGAAGTGAATTGGCGTATCGGCGGGCTTCTTGCCTTTTAGAATGGCGGCAGTCATCTTACCAGTCGTCACGCCCAATTTGTATTGGTTGATACTCAGCGTGGCGAGTCCGCCAGCCTTGACCATGGTGTCGACGGCAGGAAAGACGGGAACCTTTTTAGCAGTAGCCGTGGCAACCAGCGTTTGCATGGCGCTAGCCACGGTGTTGTCGGTCGGCACGTAAACGGCGTCGACTTGGCTGACCATTTCTTGGCTGACCTGATTCAAGTCGTTGGTGTTGGCGATGGAATAAGCCTTCAGAGTGACGTGTTCCTTCTTACACAGCGCGGCAAATTGATGATACTGTGCCGTGGCCGAGTCATCGGACGAGGTGTAAATGATCCCCAACGTCTTCATATTTGGCATAATCTTCTGAATCAATTTGAGTTGGGCCGCCAGTGGGGCTTGATCGGAGACCCCGGTGACGTTGTTGCCGGGATGGGTGTTGTTCTTGACCAGGTGGGCACCCTCGGGATCGGTGATGGCCCCCAAGACGACGGGTGTGGTAGAACTGGCATTAGCCAACGCCTGGGCGGCCGGTGTGGCAATCCCAATCATGGCGTCAGCATCTTCGTTGACGAAGCGCGCACTCATGGTTTTCAGATTGCTCTGGTCGTTTTCGGCATTTTGAAAATCAATCTTGACGTTCTTACCCACGTGGTAGCCTTCTTCAGCCAGTCCGTGGATGATTCCCTTATGAATAGCATCCAGTGCCGGGTGAGACAGTAATTGAAGAATCCCCACGGTCGGTACTTTTTGTGTCGTCGCGGCTTCCTTGTGGCTTTCGCTAACAAAGGCGAAGCCAAGAAAAACTACGAGGATGGTGATGAGTCCGTATAGTCGTTTCATGGTGCAATCAACCTCAATTCTCTATAGTAAGTGCTGGTTTCAGGTGCTTTTGATTTGACTAGTAAAATCTGGCTAATTCTTTGGTGAAAAATAGCATTAACTTTCATCTTGGCAGAGATAGTCTGACAACGAAAGTTTTTTGCCTGTGTTGGTCAAATTACGTAGGGCTGCTGTGGGTCGACTGTTGATTTATGTAAGCTGTGGTGGGCCGGGCTTGTTTGGGGCAGGTGGGGCCTGTGCTTGGATTGGTTTGAACCTGCTCTCTCTAATGCGACATAGCGGAAACGTGCTCCAGCAAGCAGCCAGCTGTGCTTAACCCCATAAGACAAACAATCCAGACCCGGGATTGTTTGCCTTATGACGTTAATGCTCGCTAGCTAATCGCTTGCTTCCGCACTCTTAACCGAAACGTGCTCCACAAGGCAGGTTCCTGCGCTTAACCCCAATAACGATAAAAGCCAGGCCCGGGGTTGTACTTAGTGGTGATTGCTGTTCGAGGCTTTGCTCTAATGCAACATAGCGGAAACGTGTTCCAGAAGGCAGACTCCTGCGCTTAACCCCAATAAGGAAAAAGCCAGGCCCGGGCTTTTGCCCTTATTGACGTTAATGCTCAGAGTCTAACCGCCTTCTTCCGCACTCTTATCAAAAAAAAGAGCACCCAGTCCGGCTGGGTGCCCAAGAAAAAGGCCCGCATTGCCGGATAGAAGACATCCGTGCGGGCTATTGCATCAGAAAGTTAGCCGGCGCAGATGCGAAAATCGCTCTGGGAGCTCAAGTCGCATCTACAGCGATGACGACTTGATTACCGGCTTTGCCAACGTCCATTAAGTTGAATGCTAGACATTTGCATCTAAACTTTCCTTCTTTCCGTTTCTCGAATAGATTTAGTGTACGGCATTGCTGAAAAACCGTCAACCATAATTTTTAATTTTTGGTATACTGGACTTTAACGATTACGCGACGAGTAGCAAATTTTAGAAATTGTGATGCTTGACGTTGGCTAATCCGAGGTCGTTAACGACTTATCTTCGCAAGAATGAAAATTCTGGTAACAACATCATTGGCAGAATTCGAGAGTGAAACTACCGCGATGGTGTGGCAAAGGATTATTTCTAATATTTGGCGATGGTAGGGTTAGTGGCGGCTTCATATGATTGAAAAAATTAAAGTGAAAAAAACTAGCGTATCCGGAGGCGGCCAGGGATGGCGCGGCTGTGACAGCGCCATCCCTGACAATCGCAGGCGGAAATTATCAGCTTATAGTCAATCCAGTAACTAAATCATAAAAAGATGTTAGAACCTCAAGGAGGTTGCTAGAAACCATGAAAATTGCAATTATGACGGATACTTCAGCCGGCATCGACTTTACCGAGGCCGACCAGCGTCACATCACCTTGTTGCCAGCGCCAATAATGTTTGGAAATCGTCAGTATCACGAATACCAGGACCTTTCAACGGCGGATTATTACCGGCTAATGCGGCTGGCAAAGACTAAAAAAGTCGTGCCAACCGCGCCCCAGCTTTCGATGAAGACAATTCAAGCAGCCTGCGATGACTTGGTCAAGCAGGGCTATACCGACGTGATCATCGTGGGGCCATCGCTGGGAATCTCCGGTTTCGTGAATACATTGGCGGCATTTGCCGAAAGCATCGATGCAATTCACGTGTGGCCATGGGATTCACGTGGTATCTTAACAGTTATGGGCGATCAGGTCCGACTGGCGGCGGAATTGATTAATCGCGGGGCGACAGTTGAAGAAATTTTCACTCAGATGACCTTGCTGCGGCAGACGATTCACAGTGTTTTCGTGGTGGATTCAATCAAGCCACTGTTACGGACGGGAGAAGTCAACCCGACTGGTCCTGGGAGCACGCCCCTGCATGCGGGGAAGCCAATCTTAAGTTTTGAACCATCCGGTAAAATGCGATATGCCGGCAGTACCTTACGGTGGCGTGGGGCCCGCGGGGACTTCCTCGACGATCTCGCGGTGGACCTCGCCGCGACGTATCCGGTCAAGGCGACGATTTTAAATGCGGACCAACCCGAAGCAACACCCCGGTGGTTGGCGGCTGCACAGGAACGTTTTCCCACGGTAAAATTCGACGTGGCGTTGATCGGTCCCAGCTTTGGCGTGCACGTGGGTGATGGTGCAATGGGGATGGCGTGGTCACAGGATTTCGAGAGCTTAATTCTCGATAATGAGAAATAGATTAGAAATTTAGGGTTGACACCGCCTTTTTTTAATGGTTAACTAGTAATTGTAAATTGATAAATGAAAGGAACTTCACTCATGAAGCAAAATAACCTCACTCATTTGAATAGCCAATTTGCCTTTAGCTTCTTCTTTAGATAGCGTTTGTATTCAGCATCCTTGGATACGAACGCGCCGCTCAATTGCGTTCGTATCTATCGATAAGCTAAAGTTTTTCAACATGACTTTAAGCGCCAGATAGATACGGGTATAATCTATCTGGAGAAATATTATCGGGCCCGATAACACCAGGTAGATTCTACTTAGAATCTATCTGGTGTTTTTTTGTTTAGAGCGTGAAGGCAGGAACCTGCCCGACTGAACGCGTTTCAGAAGTAGCCAGGACCGGCAACAGCGGACGCGCTGAGCCAGTCCAAGGGTTACTAGCTAAACAGCCAGTTGATCTAATCCGTGGGCAGAATTTACCAGTATCACCGGTAAATTCAAGTATCATTTATCAACCAAATCCAACATTTCTGACAAAATGGCAACACATATGAAAAGCGCAACCACAACGGTCAGCACGGCTGGCCAACATATCTGGAGGGAATCGATTATGAAAAAATTATTACTGACGAGCATGGCATTATTAGGATTGGGATTAACATTGGCGGGCTGTTCCAGTAAGTCCGACGCCAGCAGCAAGAGTACTTTGAACGTGGGGATTCTGCAGGTCGTGCAACATGGCTCTCTCGATGAAGCCCGGCAAGGATTCAAGGCCGGTTTGAAGCAAGAACTCAAGGCCCATCATAAGTCAGTGACCGTGAAATACCACTACTTAAATGCACAGGGGGACCAATCAAACTTAAATACGATGAGCCAACAATTGGTTCAACAAAAGAATGATCTCCTGTTAGGGATCGCCACACCAGCTGCTCAGGCACTGGCCAAGAAGACCAAGACCACACCAACACTGGTCACGGCCGTCACAGATCTAAAGGCGGCTGGGTTGGTCAAATCCAACAGCAAGCCTCAGACCAACGTCAGTGGGACGAGTGATTTGACACCAGTTGGCTTACAACTCAAGCTGTTAGCTAGCATGAGTAAGGGCAACAAGCCCCTCGGTATCATGTACAACTCTTCCGAAGAGAATTCCGTGTTACAAGTTAATCTGGCCAAGGCTTACGCTAAGAAGCATCACCTGAGTTTGAAGATCGTTAGCGCCACCAGTACCAACGATGTCACCAGTGTTCTGGCTGGCTTGGAGGGCAAGATTTCTGGCTTGTACCTGCCAACTGATAACCTGATGGCCAGTGCCATGAAGACCATCGGCCAGAAGGCGAAGGCCGCTAAATTACCCGTTGTGACCGGCTCGATTGAAATGGCAGAAGACGGTGGGACTGCAACTTACGGCATTAACTACTACGACCTCGGGAAACAGACTGGGAAGATGGCCTACGCCGCATTGGAAAACAACAAGAAGCCCCAGACGATGGCTGTTCAAACTTCAAAGAAGCTCCACATGTACATCAACAAGGCTAATGCTAAGGCCATTGGCTTAAAGACCAGTCAGATTCAAGAACCGTAGACAGAAAGGGAGATCAGTTATGTTAATCACTAGTATTGGCCAGGGCCTACTCTGGGCGCCACTCGCTATCGGCGTATTCATTACATTTCGTATTTTAGATATTCCCGATTTGACCACGGAGGGGAGCTTTCCACTCGGGGCAGCCGTTACGGTCAGTGCGATGGTTAGCGGCCAATCCGCGTTAGTGGCCAGTCTCTTAGGCTTCCTGGCTGGCTGTATTGCTGGATGGGTGACCGGCGTGCTAGATACCAAGCTCCGCATGCCATCACTGCTTGCCGGGATTCTGACGATGACGGGGTTATACTCAGTCAATATGCATGTGATGGGCAAATCTAACGTGCCACTGTTAAATCAGCGGGTGTTGACCAGTTACTTACCAGGCACGTGGTCCGTTGATTTACAGACGATCATCGTGGGCACCATCATTACTGGCGTGGTCATGGTGGCCTTGGTTTGGCTGTTCAAGACACGTCTCGGGTTGTCACTGATGGCAACTGGGAATAACGCGGCAATGAGCGCAGCCAATGGTATTTACACTGACCGCATGGTGATTATCGGTTACATGGTCTCTAACGGTTGCATTGCCTTGTCCGGGGCCTTGATCGCCCAGAGCAACGGGTACGCTGACATTGGCATGGGGATCGGCACTATCGTGATCGGCTTGGCCTCCGTCCTCGTGGGAGAGATCTTCCTTCGTGGCCGTCAAATATGGGTGCGGCTGACGGCCATGGTCGTCGGGGCCATTATTTACCGGTTCCTGTTGACCGTCGCCATGGGCCTCGGTTTCCCAGTCGACGACTTAAAGATTCTTTCCGCAGGCATCCTAGTTGTTGTGATCTGCCTGCCACTGATCCGCAACAAATATCAGACGAAGCAACAGTTGAAGCGTTATCTCACACAGATTGGAGTCGATTCGCATGCTACAGCAGACAGCAGTATTAAGCGTCAAGCACCTTCAGAAGGTCTTCTTTCCCGGGACGGCAAATGAACGCCACGTCTTAAAGGACGTCAGTCTCACGATTGAACCTGGTGATTTTGTCTCCGTCATTGGGAATAACGGGGCCGGAAAGTCTACATTGCTCAATACAATTGCAGGTACGCTAACGGCCGATGCTGGAGAGCTTACATTGGCGGGACACCGGATCACGCGTAAGCCCATTGCCTATCGATCGCGCTGGTTGTCGCGGGTCTTCCAGGATCCCAAGATGGGCACGGCGGGGGAACTCAGCGTCGCAGAAAATTTGACATTGGCGGCCCAGCACACGGGGAGTATGAGTCTTCATCGGTACCGTCATCGTGGGCAGACCGCAGCGTATCAGGCATTACTACGGCCACTGGACATGGGCTTAGAGAACCGATTGACGACGCAGGTGAAATACTTATCTGGTGGGCAACGTCAAGCACTCTCCCTGCTGATGGCGACGCTGAGCCAACCGCAATTGCTATTGTTGGATGAACACACGGCGGCCCTAGATCCGCAGACCAGTCGAAAAGTCATGGACTTGACGCAAACCATCGTTTCGGAAAACCAATTAACAACGATGATGATCACCCACAAAATGAGTGACGCGTTAACCTATGGTAATCGGTTAGTCATGGTTCAAGACGGGCAGATCAGATTAGACGTTCGTGGTGAAGAGAAACAAAATCTGCGGCAGGAAGATCTCTTGTCACTATTTGTGGAGTAATGAACAGATAAATTATAAAATAATGTGAAAAGCCTCTTGACAATGAGAACGATACTCATTATTATCTAATGTATTGAGTCGTTGCATGACGACTTTAGAAAGTAGTCAAACACCAATCAAACAGAAAAAATGTCGCGAGAAGAAGAGTAGCCATCAAGTTTCCTTTTAAGAGAGCCCCCGACGGTGTGAACGGGCAGAGAAATACGTGGTGAAGATGAGCTTCGAAATGGCCAGTGCTAGTGCAAGCTAACCCTGCGGAAGGATCCGTTACCATCCCTGGTATCAGTAGTGTACCGTTGAGGCGTCAATTCATTTGGCGCGAACAAAGGGTGGTAAAGCGATAGTTCGCCCCTTAAGCGTTGTTTTAAACAACAACGTTTAGGGGGCGAATTTTTTTGTCCACTGATTCAGTGGCGGCAGTTACAAGGTACCGTCATACTTGTGAAAAATCACGGGTGATGACCAACTGCAGTGATCAATCATCGGTGAGGCTTCACGGTCTGCTCTAGAGAGAATTGATTTTGTGCCAAAGCATTCGTGCCGGCTTGTGAGTAATGAGTTCCCCTGAGCATGGCCACTAGCCCGGCGGCACGGAGAAATTATTTAACCGAAACAAAAAAATTGCATAAGAAGATGACGTTATGGAAAGTACCACTTCAGAATTAAAAGTTAGTTTATCCACGAAAGATTTAGTCATTTATGGGGTGACCTTCATGATCCCCGTCGCACCATTGGCTTTCTACGGGTCGTTTCTGACCCCAGCGAATGGGATGGTCTCACTGGCCTACCTGGTGGGGATGATTGCCATGCTCTTCACCGGATTCAGCTATGCGACAATGGCCGGAAGCTATCCGTTCTCTGGTTCCGTATACACTTACGTTCAGCAGGGAACGACTGCCGGTTTGGGATTCATCAGTGGCTGGGGCATCGTCCTGGATTACCTGTTGATCCCCACGATTACATACCTGATTACGCAGTCGTTTGGCAAGTCACTTATTCCTGGGATTCCCGGTTGGGCGTGGATCGTGGCGTTAGTGTTGTTTAATACCGTGATTAATATCTTAGGGGTCAATATCGTGACGAAGATTAGCTGGGTATTGATTGCTTTACAGGCATTCGTCTTGCTGGCATTCGTGGTGGGGACGGTGACCGCCTTGATTCAGGGAAGCATTCACCCCAACGTGGTGGCCTTCTACAATCCGGCTCACTTTAACTTCCAGGGGGTGCTTCAAGCCACTGGGATCGTCATCGTCAGTTACTTAGGGTTCGATGCGGTTAGCACGTTGTCCGAAGAGGCCGAGAATCCCTACCATTCCGTGGGCCGTGCCATTATTCTTTCCATCGTCAGCATTGGTCTGCTCTTCGTCTTCATCACCGCGCTGGCCGGGTTCGTCGCGCCAGATTATCAAAACCTAAATCCCAACACGGCTTTCTTAGGCATTCTCGACAGAGTCGGTGGTGCTTGGCTCGTCAAATTAGCCGACATCACGATTATCCTGTCCTTCGGTTTTGCCAGTGGACAGGAGGGGCAGACCGCCGTTTCCCGGATCCTCTACGCCATGGGGCGTGACGGCGTGTTACCGGGTTCGTTAGCCAAGCTGCACAAGCGTTATCAGACGCCAGTCGTGGCCATCGTCTTGGTTGGTCTGGTTTCCCTGGTATTATCGCTAGCACTGTCACAAGATATGGTATCTAATTTGGTGAGTTTCGGCGCTCTGTTTGGCTTCATGGTCCTGAATCTATCGGTGATCTGGAAGTTCTATATCACCGGGAAACACAGCACGGTCGGTGACTTTCTGAAGCACTGCCTGTCTCCGTTGATTGGTTTTAGTGTGAGTGCCTGGATCTTCCTGAACCTATCGATTGATGCCAAATTAGTGGGTGCGTCATGGTTGGCTGTGGGAATTGTCATTCTCTTAGTCAAGACGAGATTTTTCACCATCCGGACGCCAAAATTAGACTTTACGAGTAAGGATTAGCGTAGCCGTGAATAACGACTAGAAAAAAACATTGGAGGAATGCTATATGACCAGAATTAATGATGCTAGTGCGACAGTTGAACCCGCAACCTCACCCGTTACGCAAGTGGTGACGGCTCTGAAAGACTTTAAGTGGGTGGATCTGACCCATACCTTTGGTCCAGACAGTCCGCGTTTTCCATCATTTGCCAAGCCGGAATTCAAGACAATTTTTACCCACGCGGATGGCTTCTTCGTCAAATCATACACGTTCCCTGGACAATTCGGGACCCACATCGATCCGCCCATTCACTTCGATGCCCATCAGGACAAGTACGTGGAAGACTTCGACCTAAAGGAGCTGGTCTTGCCACTGGTTGTGATTGATCGTTCGACCGCCGTCGCGAAGAGTGCCGACGCGTCCTTAAGTGTGGCCGACATCAAAGCATGGGAGGCTAAGCACGGTAAGATCCCGGCCAATTCCTTCGTTGCCTTGCGAACCGATTGGGGCAAGCGCTGGCCGAGCCAGGAAAAGTTTGAGAATCTCGACGCCAAGGGCCAAGCGCACTATCCCGGCTGGGACCTCGACGCGCTGAAATTCATTTATGAGCAACGCCACGTGACGGCCAACGGTCACGAGACCTTCGATACCGACACGGCAGTCAACCAAGAAGGTGGGCTAGTCGGCGAATACTACGTATTGTCGCACGGCCACTATCAGGTGGAATTGTTGGACAACTTGGATTTGGTTCCAGCTACTGGTGCCTACATCTTTATCTCCGTGCCTAAGGCGGAGAAGGCTCCCGGATTCCCTGTGCGGGCATTCGCAGTTGTACCAGACGTTAAATAGGCTGAAAGTGAGGGATGCAACATGACTGAGATAACAACAGAAAAATTTCCGACCCATTACGATGTTGTGGGTAGCCTGTTACGGACACCGGAATTAAAGGATGCGTTGGCTAAATTTGACCGTGGTGAACTCACTGCGGCCGCGTTAAAGAACGTGCAGCGTGCCGAGACACAGAAGGTTGTGGCTAAGCAGGTAGCTTTGGGACTACGGTCTATCACAGATGGTGAGTTCAATCGGAATTGGTGGCATTTGGATTTCTGGAAACATCTGACCGGTATCAGCGAACACTTCAAGGAATCCATCTCCTTTGCGGGTGGGGGAAACAAACTCCACACCGCGCAGTTGGTCGACCGCGTGGCCTTTAACCCAGCACATCCGTTCTTCGATGACTTTCAGTATACGCAGTCGTTGGTGCCAGCGGGCGTCAGGGTCAAGCAGACCATTCCGTCGCCGACCCTGTTGTTTGGTGCGAACTGGCACGATGTCTATGCGGATTGGGACAGCTACTTAAGCGACTTGGCTCAGGCGTATCACGAAACCATTTTGCACTTCTACGCGTTGGGCAATCGCTACCTCCAGTTGGACGACACTAATTGGGCGTACCTCATTAGTGAGCTGAATGCGACTGAGGATAATCCGGAGGCTCACGCCAACTTTGAGAGCCAAGCAAAGGATGCGGTCGCCTTGGTGAATGCCGTCCTCAAAGACTTACCAGATGATTTGACGACGACTACCCATATTTGTCGGGGGAATTTCAAGTCAACCTATGTCTTCTCCGGCAGTTACGATGTAGTTGCGGAATACCTCGGCCAGTTGAACTATGATGGCTTATTCCTGGAGTATGACAGCCAGCGTGCTGGTGGATTTGAACCGCTCGACGCCATTTGGCAAAAAGATCATGATAAACGCTTGATTCTAGGCTTGGTGACCTCAAAGACTCCTGAGCTGGAACCAACGGCATCACTGGAGGAACGACTAAATGAGGCCGCCCAGCACGTGCCATTAGCCAATCTCGGCCTGTCAACGCAATGTGGCTTCGCGTCTTCCACGGTGGGCAATCTCCTTACACAAGAGGAGGAGTGGCAGAAGCTACAGCACGTCATTGCGGTGGCAAACCAGGTATGGTCGTAATAATGCGGCGTCCCAGGGTTTGGGACATGGTGTGACCAAAGCGGCACTTTTGTCTTAGCCCGTGTACGGCATCTTTCCCGATATGTGGGAGTTTGCTTTCTATCACGCTGATAATGTTCTATACTGTGGCCAGATTCTAAGGTAACCTATTTTTAGGGAGCTTGACGGAATCCGCATGTAAAGTTGAGCGAAGCGTTTGTAACCCCGTGAGGTGGCCGATCCCGCGAGACGGTCATCACTGGGTGCAAGAAAAACGTCAAGGACGCGGGAACCACGACTACTAGGAAATCGTGGGGAAGCGGCCGTACATAGATTAACAGAGTGGGACAGAAGGCGTTTAGATCCTGAGCATTAACGTCATAAGGAGAAAAATCCTGGGTTTGGATGATTCTCCTTATGGGGTTAAGCGCAGAGAGCTGCCTTCTGTCCCACGTTTTAGCAATATAGTTTTAGAGAGCATAAAGGACTGAGGCGATTGGCCTCAGTCCTTTATTTGTGTCAAATTAAAGATAACGCGTTATTTAAAAAGTGGAGAGTCATGTCGTAACGAATATCGCGGAAGTGCAAGTAGCTATAGCCCAGCACCCAGCCTAGCGCGGAATACATGATCAGCGTTGGGGTAAAGCTGGACACGTGCATGAAGCCAAAGATGATTCCCGAGATAAAGATGCCGAGAAAATTCATCAGTCGGGTATTTTTACTGAAGAAGTAATTCAGAAAGATGCCGCGGAAGATGAGTTCCTCAATCACCGGGGCCAACAGGATTGCGTAGGCCAAGTTCCAGAAGGGGAGTTGCGAGACCTGAGAATTAATTGCCGTCTGGTTGGCGGGACTGGGCAGAATGTGCGTGGCAATCAAGAGCGACCACGAGTACTGAATCGCCAGCATCAAGATGAAGAAACCAATCAGTTGGCTTACGGTCTTCCCAGTAAAGGGGGTCCGGCCAAATTGGCGCGGATTATTTTGTTGCAGCTGTTTCTGATAACGCCAGGTGATAAAGGCCAGCAACAGCCCAGAATAGATCAGCATCATGCCAATCGTTCGGTTGGTGGCATTCCCGTGGCTGGCTTGTTGGGTTGCCAGAGTGAGAAAGATACTGTCAATGAGATAGAGCAGTAGGAAACCCAGCCACTTGAGGTCACGCAGGACCCAGTCGAGTAGCCAGTTGATTCCCTTATTCCAAGAATTCATTCAGGCAATCCTCCAATGTTAGGTATTTCAATGTTGTTTGGTGCATCTAAATTGATCCATGTCAGCGTCTTGTGGAGCGGCACAAATAGCCTGAAACCGCCTAAAGTTAAAGAGCGGTCTTTAGGCGGGGAGTTGAACCGCTGAAAACCACATCATCGCGGCAGCTTGATAATTAACCGACAGTTTTAGTGGTCAGCGACTATCAAGAGCCGGAGGCGGCGCTCTACAACAATCCCAGCACTAAGAAAATATAAAAGGTTATTTATCATACTTCCCGATTTCGATGAGGTTTTCGTCGGGGTCGCGGACGTAGACGGAGGTCATTGGGCCCAGTGCGCCCTGCTTAGGTAGCGGCCCATCCACGATTTCCACCGCGTAGTTAGTCAGGTGAGATAAGATATTTGCCAGTGGGTCGGTCGCGATGATGGCGAAGTCGGCGCCACCAATCGTGGGGTGTTTGGCGACTGGCAAATGGGGGGCATCGGTCTGTTGGAAATTGATCTTTTGTTTGCCGAGCTTAACGCCGCGACGACCATCGTCAAATTCAATGACTGGCAGGTCGAAAACCTCGTGGTACCAACGGACAGAGCGCTCAATGTCACTAACGGTCAGGGTTAAATGGTCAATATTACGAATATTCATGAAAGTTTCAGTCCTTAGCAAGTAAATTTTCACTATTATAGCATAGTTTTCAAGAAAGACCCTAGGCGGAGAAGTTGACGAACCCGGGCGTTTCGTGGTAAGTTACTACTTATATATTAGGTTTAGGATGGAGCCTTGACGTTGTCGGGGCTTTTTCTGCGTGAGAGAAGAAGGGAAGGATACACGTGCCATTATTACAAGTTGACGACCTGAGCATGAGTTTCGCTGATAAGAAGCTCTACGAAGGGGCCAGTTTTACCCTAGAGAAGGGCGAACACATGGGTGTCGTCGGGCAAAACGGGGTTGGTAAGTCAACCTTAATCAAGATTATTACAGAGCAAGAACTCCCGCTTACTGGGGAAGTCAAATGGCAGAAGAATACCCACGTGGGTTATTTGGACCAGTACGCCGATATTCCAGAAGGCATGACGCTGATCGACTTTCTCCACACGGCTTATGCCGATCTCTATGCGATGAACGACCGGATGACGACCATGTATACGGAATACGCCGAGAGTATGGACGACAAGCTCTTAGAGCGGGCCGGGCGCATTCAAGAAGAGCTTGACGCACGAAACTTTTACGACGTTGAGACAGAGATCGAACGGGTCATTTCCGGATTAGGTCTGGACGACATGGGACGCGACCACGAAGTTGCCAATATGTCTGGGGGCCAACGGTCAAAGATCATTCTAGCGAAATTGTTGTTGGAAACGCCAGATGTAATTTTACTGGATGAACCGACCAACTACCTGGATACGGCGCACATCGACTGGTTGGAAGACTACTTGAACGGCTTCGAGGGTGCCGCACTGATCGTTTCCCATGATTACGACTTCTTACAAGACGTCACCAACTGTATCATTAATGTCGCGTTCGGTCGGATCACGAAGTACCGAGGAAACTTCAAGCAGGCTATGCGGCAACGGGCCGAGAAGGAAAAGGCCCAACAACGTGAATTCGATAAGCAACAGGTTGTGATTGAAAAGGCCGAGCGCTTTATCCGCAAGAACAAGGCTGGGTCCAAGTCGACTATGGCCAAGTCACGGGAAAAGATGTTGAACCGTTTGGATCGGGTTGATCCACCTTCCACGAATATTCAAGCGCACTTTGATTTTCCCTACCAGGAAACGGGTTCGCAGAATGCTTTGGTCGTGGATCAACTGTCCGTTGGTTATGACCGGCCGCTGTTAAAGCCGGTGACCTTCTCCGTGACGACCGACCAAAAAGTTGGCCTGACCGGGTTCAACGGGGTCGGGAAGTCGACGCTGATCAAATCCATCTTGGGCCTGATCAAGGCCAAGGGTGGGGAGGCGTCCTTCTCACCATCCGCACGTGTCAGCTACTTTAGCCAGGATCTCGTTTGGGATAACAATCGGCAGACACCCCTGCAGATTATCCAGGCGAAGTATGAAAAGTTACCGCAAAAAGCCATTCGGACCAAGTTGTCTAAGTGTGGTTTGGATTCCGCCAATGCTATGAAACCAATCGGTGAGCTCTCCGGGGGCGAACAGACCAAGGTTAAACTGGCTATGATGGAATTTGAACCTGCTAACTTCCTGATCATGGATGAACCGACGAACCATTTGGATGACGAGACCAAGCAAGCCTTGAAGGAGGCCATCAATAGCTTCCCTGGGAATGCCATCATCGTCAGCCATGAGGAAAGCTTCTACACGGGATTGGTCGACAAGATCTTGAACGTGGAAAAGCTGAGTCTGAAGAAGACACAAAACTAAGATTACGTTTCGGTAAAAAGCGTTCCCTTTTGCCACGAAATCCGTTACAGTTAACGGTGGGTTGAAATTCAGCGAAAAAGGATGGAAAAGCATGAGACGATTCAGACAATTAGTTGTTATTGTCGTGTTGGTCGTTGTTGCGGCGGTGGGGATTAACCGCGTCATGCAACACACATCGGCGGATAAAGCCGCGATCACACAGACGGCCAAATCAATAGTGAAACCAAAGGCGAAAGCCAAGACGATTGATTGGCGTGCACCTTCCGAAGATAAGGCCTATCCAAACTTAAAGAGTTACCCGAATGCGTGGCTGGATGTGAATACCAGTAAGCAGCGGGTCTACGTGAAAAACGGCAATAAGGTGCTCTATACCATGTACTGTTCAACAGGAACGGGCAAGGAAAATGGCACCCCACACGGAACGTATTACATTCAGGCCGAGCGTGGCAAGTTCTTCTATAACCAGAGCTCTGGTGAAGGGGCAAAATATTGGGTTTCTTGGAAGGATCATGGGATTTATCTCTTCCACAGTGTGCCAACGGATAAGGACGGCAACTTCATTGAAAGTGAAGCCAAGGAACTGGGCAAGACGGCCGCGTCACACGGTTGTGTCCGGTTATCGGTGTCCGATGCCAAGTGGGTCTACAACAACGTACCTTATGGGATGAAGGTTGTGATTCACTAAGTGAGTTGTTAAGCAAATAAAAATGTGGTTGCGTTTCCTTTAGGGATAAGTGAACCCCCAAGGTTGGACAGAAATTCCAACCTTGGGGGTTTTACTATGGTTAAGTTTGATTTGGATTTTAGAATTAAGGTCGTCACCGAATATTTGAGCGGTAATGGGTCAACCTCATTGGCT
>NZ_BAAFRU010000014.1:0-74413 GCF_045862015.1 Levilactobacillus muriae | reverse complement strand
TAAACTGAGTCATGGGGAAAGCCTCCTATGTCCTATGAAGTGAGTGTGGTTGCTAACTATCATAAGGGAGAGGCTTTCCCTTTTCAATTGCTTATTTTTCTATTTACACATAATTATTTAAACACTCAGAAAATAATATGAGTGTAGAAAAATCTAAGATTGTTGGCATTATTATCAAGGAGGTTATCGATTATCATGATAAATAGATCATTGAAATATGACCCACAAGATCCAGTTGCGCCAGGTGGAACTTTATGCGAAGCCATTGATTATTTAAAGATATCGCCGGCGGAATTGGCTCAAATTACTCATACCACGGTATCTTACGTGGAAGGTGTCTTGGATGGAACGGCTGCTGTCACAAATAATTTTGCTGAAGGACTCACGAAAATCATGAAAGTGCCGGCAGATTTTTGGCTACGTTACGATGCAGAGTACTGGCGACTGAAGGCATCGGAAGAGCAACGTGGACGAAAATCAATCTAAATGTGCGGCACGTGGCAAGTGTGAAAGATTCACCGATTGTGATCAATGGGGGCGCACGGTTTGGCATGCTATCTGGTGCCTGCTACATCGTTGTCGGAATCATCTTGACTTTATTTAAATGACTTTAGGGGGAGTAAATTGAAATGGCAAAAATTCAAACGGGGATTGATGCACCGGCCGTTCCAATCAGTTATGAACTAGGCGGTGTGGTGTTTCTCATCAACGCGGCCTTTGTGGCACCAGATCAAGGACGAGGAGGCGTGATTATTTCTGGTCTCGTGTTCATCGTTACTGGCCTGATTTTTTGAGGACATCCCTGCTAGGGAAACAACGTATTTGGACAAAACTTTTGGATGACGTGCAACCGGCGTCAAATATTCAGGTACTTGACTTGGGCTGCGGCCATGGTGCCGTTTTGAATCAAGTAGCCCAACGACTAAAGTTACCAGGAACTATGACAGGCGTTGATTTGTGGCGATCACGAGATCAGTCCCAGAATTCAATGGCCGTTACGCGGGCCAATCTGAAGGTCTGGGGTGTTTCTGACCGAACAAACTTGATTACCGCGAACATGACCGATTTACCGCAACGAGAGGCCACATATGATTTGGTAACGACAAATTTTGCCTTGCATAATATTGAGCCAGCTGTCCAGCGAGATCAGGCTCTGACAGAGGTCGTTCGTGTGTTAAAACCCGGTGGGACACTACTAATTGTTGATATGCCATAACCGTCCCAACTATCAACGGACACTGGTACAAGCGAACTGTTGAATCGTACATGGGGGGCAATGGGTGGTGGACTGGTCCTTGGATGGCAAGCTACATGCTGTGGGCCGTCAAAAATTAAATCAACCTATAATGTGGATGTTGGCCAAGCGGTGAACATCTTCATTTTTTGCGGGGGACAATGGAAATAATTGTTGGCATTATGATCAAGGAAGGTCGCCACTGTCGTGATAGCGCAAGTAGCAAATGACGAATAGACGAGATCAATTGCCCTGGTGAAACGCGCGTGGCGTTTTTGCGTGTTTGAAGTTGACGCTGGAAGCTTTGGCGCAACTCGTAATGTGTCGCTGTTTTGGAATTATGTTACGAGAACCAGTATCAATGGCGACAACCAAAGACAAAAAAATTGACCGACTAAGATACCGTCGGCCAATCCTAAAATTAAATTTACGTTACTTCAAAGCGTATTTCCGGATAGCCGCTGCTACACCGTCTTCGGCGTTGGTCAACGTTACAGCTTGGGCGGCGTCCTTGACCTCGTCGATGGCATTTCCCATGGCGACACCGAGGCCGGCGTATTGAATCATGGTCAGGTCGTTTCCTTGATCACCCAGAGCCATGACCTCGTCAGCCGTGAATCCCAACTTAGTAGCCAGTTCCCCCAGCGTATTGCCCTTACTAGCCTTCTTGTTCATAACTTCGATGAAGAATGGCGTGCTTTGTACCACGTAGTAGCGGTCACGAACGTCTTGGGGGATAGCCTTGTTAACGCGGTTGATGATGTCGGGATCATCAACGAACATGGCCTTAGAAATGGTTAAATCGCGATCCATTTCACCAACTTCACGGTACCGAATCAGCATCCGTACCAGGTTACTTTCGAAGATCGTGTAGCCGCTGATGTCCTTGTTCGCCGTGTAAATGTAGTCTGGGGTTTCAATCTGGAAGTGAATCTGCATCTTACGCGCGAGGGCCTCGAGGTCGATGTAATCATCGAAACTCAGGGAGTGGTTGGTCATCATTTTGCCGGAGACGGTCTGGGACACCGAACCATTGTAGGTGATCGCGTATTGGTCGTCACCGCTGATGCCCAGGGCGTCCAGGTAAGGTTGCACCCCAGTTAGTGGACGGCCGGTACACAGAACGACCTTGATCCCTTGGGCTTTGGCAGCTTGGACGGCGTCAATCGTCGCTTGGGCCAATTCGTTCTTTTCATTCAGTAAGGTTCCGTCAATATCAATCGCAATCAGTTTAATTGTCATGTTGTTTGCAATTCTCCTTTTATGCTAAGTCTGGGTTCAACACGTATTTGTAAATGGCCGCCGCCACGCCATCGTCGGCATTGGTTAGGGTGGTCACGTCGGCAGCCGCTTTGACACGGTCGTTAGCGTTTCCCATGGCCACCCCTAACCCGGCAGTGGTAATCATTGGTAAATCATTGTCCTGGTCGCCAATCGCCATGACCGTCGTTAAGGGCAAGTCGAGGTGCGTGGCTAATTTCTGTAAGGCATTGCCCTTGTTCGTCTGTGGGGCCATGACCTCGATGAAGTGCGGATCGGTGCGAACCACGTAGAAGCGCTGATAAAACGTTGCGGGTAACTGCAGTGCATCGATCTTGGCCACCTCGTCGATATAGACGGCGGTCGGCATCAGTAGGTGTGGGTCCATGGCCGCAGCTTCACGGAAGCGTAACGGTAGGTTGACCAATTGGCTTTCCTTGACCGTGTAGCGGCTAATGTTGCGGTCAGCCGTGTACAGGTGATCTGGTGTAACGACGTGAAAATGAATCCGAGCCTTGCGGGCGAATGCCTCGAGGTCCACGTAATCGGCGTAGCTCAGGGGTGTGCTCGCAAGCACCATTCCCGTCGTGGTTTGCACCAGGCCACCGTTGTAGGTGATGACATATTGGTCGTCGCCATGGAGACCTAGGGCATCGAGATAGGGTTGCACGCCGGTCAACGGACGACCCGTACACAAAACGACTTTGATCCCGGCTGTGGTCGCCGCTTGGATGGCGGTGATTGTCGTTGCTGTCAGCGTGTTTTGTGGATTGAGTAGTGTGCCGTCGATGTCTACGGCAATCAGCTTAGGCGTCACCTTAATCAGCGCCTTTCTGGTCAATGAGTTGATCGTTTTGGATGTAACTGCCAAACTCGTCAAAGACCGGCTGGAAGATCTCCGGTGCATCATTACCCGGATTCAACATTTCCTTCGGGAAGAAGAACCGCTGATCCCCAGTAAACTTTCCACGGATCGCATTGACCAGATCGGACACCGTTGAGAGTTCACGGAGACTGCCATCCGGTTCCTGAAGCTCGATCTGCGTCAGGGGATGCGTGACTTTAGGGTCGTAAGCATCGTCGTAAGGTAGATCATAGCTGTTATCAGTGGCCGTGTAGTAGTCGGTGTTGAAGCCGACCGAGCGGATCAGATCGCGCAGATGTGGCAGTTGTTTTTGCGTCTGTTCATCGAAAATGGCACTCTTTAGTGGTTTTCGGTCCAAGAAGCGGTAAGCCAGATCGGCTAAAATTTCATCCGGCGATTGCCGCCAGTGAATAAAGTAGGTCGTCAACACGCCGTCGTCCAAGTTGAGATAGTCTTCCAGGTCGAATTGATGGTTGAAGAATGGTAGCAATAGGTGGGGGATGAAGCTTTCATCGCTTTTGCCCGCTTGGTACAACTCATTGGCCCGGCCGAGTAGATGATCTAGCACAACTTCCATCGAACGGGAGACCGGGTGAAAGTAGACTTGCTGGTACATCTGAAAGCGACTCACGATGTAGTCCTCGACGGCGTGCATCCCGTTCATGGCAAAGGCAATCCCGTCTTTGTAGGGCCGCATCACCCGCAGAATTCGCGTCAGATCAAAGGTCCCATATTCGGTCCCTGTATAGTAGGCGTCACGTAGTAGATAATCCATGCGATCGGCGTCGATTTGGCTAGAAATCATCTGGACCACTTGTGGATTTGGATAGGTCTTTTGAATGACGCTGGCTACTTCTTGTGGGAAAGTTGGACTGATCCGCCGTAGGATTTGGTTGACTTCGGTCTTGGGTGACGTTAGGATTTCGGCGGTAATTGCTTCGTGATCCGTGTGGAAAATGTGTTCGAACGTGTGCGAGTAGGGGCCGTGACCGATATCGTGAAGCAGAGCCGCACACAGCGCAGTCAGCCGTTCGTTGTCATCCCATCCGCCATCACCCGGCGTTTTTGTCGGATAGTTACGTTGGAAATTATCGCAGATTTGACGTGTGACTTCGTAGACTCCCAGTGAATGGGTGAAACGCGAATGTTCCGCACCGTGGAAGATTAGCGAGGCCGTACCCAACTGCTTGATGCGGCGGAGTCGTTGAAATTCTCGGGAATTAATCAGGTCTAAAATAACTTGATGTTGCACGTAAATGTAATTGTGCACGGGGTCCCGGAAAACTTTCTCGCGGGGCAGTCGCGCGGTTGCGTAGCTCACAGTGATTCCTCCTGACATGGTTAAATTTATTTTTTTAGCGTCGTTGTCGTTCTTGCTGGGCCTAGTTTACCAGTTCAAGGAGGGAAACCGGAACGAAACGACTCTGATTAAGCAAACCTTACATATCGACCAATCGCGGTTGGCGACGGGTCATTTGGGCAGTTTCACGTTTCAGAACTGTTGTAAATTGCGGTTCGGTCATCATCGCCGCTAACTTGGCGCGGCCCACTCGGAGACCAGCCGTCGAACAAGCGGTGAGAAAGCGGTCTTGCGCATCGCCCACGGTCAGCGGCTGATTGCATAGTGCGGCCGTGGTGGTCATCACGGCAGGGTCAACGTCTGGAAAATGCCAGTCGTTGGTGTGGTCGGCCAGACCCGCCCGATAAAAGCTACGAATCAGGGCACCACGCATGGGCTGATCTCCAGTCACACTGAGGTAGAGCATGGTCACGAGGGCATTGGTGCTTCGACGCTGTGCGATTCCGGCGATCTTTAAGCCATCGACGCTCAAGTCGTAGTCGCCAGGGCAGTAAGACCGCGTGATCTCATAGTGTTGTAACGCAAGTTCTGGCCAAGCGGCGCTCACAAGGCTGGTCATCTGGGCGTATGCCGCGTCAACACTGATAATCGGTGTGGTTAGCGGAGAGAAAAGCGAGACATTCAGGACGCCACCATCCGCGACGACGGCCAGTCCCCCGGAATTTCGGAGAACGTAATCGTAGCCATACCGCTGAACGGCCCTGATAGCCGCTGTCAGCTCAGGGAGCCGTTTGTCCTTCAGTCCCATGATAACCGTGGGCTGCATGGTCCAGAAGTGCAATATGGGCTGTTTAAGTGCTGGTACCAGGTCCAGCAGAGCATTGGTGTAGCCAAAGGCCAGGTTCTTTTGGTCAGCCGGAATTGGCGTGGTCACGGTCTGAAGGCTGTCACCGGGTAAGTCAAAGGGTCCCATCCCTCCACCTGCTTTCGTGAGATCGATTCAATGCTTACATTATACTAGAAAACGTGAGCTACGTCATGGTCTGGACCAATTTTACCTGTATGATTGAAGGTTGAAAGACGAAATGTGCACATTACTTTTGCCACAGTAGGAATTAACACAGCTAAATTAGTGAAAATAGTCGCACTCCGGCGGCCAGGGATTCCGCTTGCTGTGGGGAACGCCTCCGGCCGGTAAGGCGATGGTTGAACAACGTTGCCTAATTTTAGTCTCAATATCGTTGTTGCAACAGCCATAATGGGTGTTTTGGAACTTTCAACCTTCAGCTCTGTATGAAACAAGTCACACAGGTCACAGGGACCTGGATCGAACTTGATACGAAAAAACTACTCGCTAGATGGCATTAGTCCAACTAGGAAGTAGTCTGTGTGTAATTTATCTGGAGGTTGAAAGATGAAATGTTGGTATAACCCTCTACACAGTAGGAATAGAGGCCTGAATGGTCGTAATATTGTCTGAATCAGCCGGCTTACCGTTCACCAAATTTAGGCTGGAACGCTGTGGGTAGGACGCCGCCAGCCTGAGAAGCGGTCTGTCGGCTCGCTTTGAACCGCCCAACCCGCGTTTCAAAGTCGCCATTTTCCAAGCATAACACTTGGGAAATCCCACGGCTGAGCCTAAATTTGGATCACTCACGCCTACGTAGACAGTGACCAACCATCGTGCACTAACGTTGCCAGTTCGGCGATTGTCATCGCAATGTCAGGTTAAAGAAAAAATCATAACCGGAGGCGGTCAGAGATACAGGTAGCTGTGTCGACGGTGTTAGCTGAGCAACAGCTTACAGAGTGGGACGCGTTTGGAGACTGACGATTTTTGGCAGGCTTCAAACCGAGCTGGAGGACCGCTTCTCAGGCCGCAGGCGGTCCCCACAGACGCCGGAATCTCTGGCAGCCGCAGGTGGTAATTTTCGACTGATTTTGTGGATTAAATCCCTGTTAGCTGGACCTTTCTGGGTGAATTGAGGCTTTCAGACTTTATTAACTTATTTAGAGAGTCATACCAACTTTCATTTCTTCGGCCTTTTTCACAATACGGTCTGCCACAACAACATCGAGTGCGGCAGTTCCGACGGTCTTAAAGAAAGTGATGTCGTTTTCGGAGGAACGACCGACAATGTTTTTAGTGATCACTTGTCCAAGTTCGCCACTAATAGCTTGCTTGCTGATGTCACCACGTTTAAGCGGCTGAATAATATCCCCGGCTTCTGCCAGGACGCCATCCATAGTGTCAAAGACGATATGGTTCGCTTGCTTGATCAGGTCAACGGGTATTTCACACATCTCTGGTGTGTAGGCGCCAACACCGTTGACGTGGACGCCTTGTTTGACGAGCGTTCCGTCGAAAGTGGGCCGCTTGGAAGTGGTTACAGAAGTAATGATATCGACTTCAGGAACCACTGAATTGGGGTCGGCCACGGGTTCAAATGTCGTTGAGAATGTCTGGGAAAAGCTGACGGTTGCAGCTTCACAGAACTTCTGTGCCCGAGCCCTGTCTAGATCAGACACAAATACTTTATCGAGGTTACGCACGGTTAGCATGGCTTCTAATTGTGACATGCCTTGACCACCGGTGCCAATTAGAAGAGCAGTTTTACTATTTTCATTAGAAAGCAATTCAGTAGCTGCACCTTGGACAGCGCCTGTACGCAGTTGTGTCAGGTAGGTGCCGTCTAAAATAGCATTTACAATGCCGGTCTGCGCATCCAGAGTGATCATCGTTGCTGGAACGCTGGGTAACTTTTGATCAATGTTGTCAGGATAAACGGAGACAATTTTTACGCCCAGTGATGGGTCTGCACCGCTAACGTAACCCGGCATGTAAAGGCTTTGTCCATTGTATTCGGGGATGTTGATGTTCGTTCGTAGCGGGATGTCGGCTCTGCCTGAAGAGTAGAGTGAAAGTGCTTCAGCGTCGGCATCGATGGCGTTGCGCATGGAGAAGAAAGTTTGGATGTCTTTTGCGGATAAATATCTCATAGTCAGGAGTCCTTTCTTAAGCAGTTTCAGTTGACTTGCGACTGTCAAGGTAGAGGCTAATTGCGGAGTAGAGTAAGACAACAATCACGATCCATTGAATCACAGACGTGTTTAAGCTCTTAACCAAGTAAACAGCGATTAGAACCCCAATGATGCCGAAGACTGAAAACATGGTGATTTTTCGCGAATAATCGTTAAGCTTGATGAATTGCATACTGCCGATAGAAACGGAGAAGGTGCATCCACCCATCATAATTGGAAATGCGGCGACAGGGTTCATACCCATAGCGTATACGGTTGCCATGGTTAGGGCATAGGACCCAATACCGATGTTGTTTAAAGCACCATAGACGAACATTAAGAGTCCCGTTGTCCAAAGCTTCCAACCATAAAGTTCAGTAGCTGTTCCGTTTGAAGGAATCCAACCGAATTTGCCAGCCAGGATTAGACCCGTAGCGACCAGTAGGCCAATGATCACGAAGATTCGAATGATGTGTTCGGGTAACTTCACGACGAAGCGTGGGCCTAAGTAGGCGCCAATGACTTGGCAGATAATCGCCACTAACAGGGTTTTAACACCAACTGTAATGGTTGAAATATAAGCGAGGGACATCACAAACACAGGAATGACACATTGTGTGTTCAAAGTCCCGGGAAGCTTTTTCATGGTGACCCATTTTGCTTTGGGGTAGAGTGCCGTTGAAATGGCAAAATCTGAAATCCCAAATGTGGATAGAAAGTAGATCACGATTTGTGAGAGTGGCGTCCAAATGGGATTCGCCGGCTCTTCCATGATTTCGTGACGGTGCTTAAGAAGATCACGAACTAAAACGAAGATGAATAGAAAGTTGATTGCAATAATAGCGATAATTAGAATTTTTTGCATGATGTTTTCCCTTCTTTACTTATCGAAGTAGATATCACGAACACCTTCTAAATTGGTGCCAAATTTTTCCTCGGCAGCGTCATGTAAAACGGTTAGTGTCCGGAGGTTATAAGCATCGTGGAGAACGTACTCCTGTGCCAGAAAAATCATAGAACTATTTTGGGTCCAAATGACATCTGTATTGCCTGAATCATTCGGCAGTTTCCCATATGTCACGGCATGGGTGTCACTGACGACATTTATCCAACGGCCACCATAGTCCAGAACCTTGTCCGCTTCAAAAAAATGTTTATAGAAGCGTCTAAAGGGTAGGTTATATCGATGATGATTGCTGAATAGGATGACAACGAATTTGTGAAGCCGGCTTTCAGCGTCGGCGAGGGCCTGCGTCAATTCGTCCGTTAAATCTTCGGCGTAAATTTGAACGTACAGGCTCTCCTTAGCATGCCGAATCTGAAATAGCGCTTTTTCAAAGACCTGATCGTAAGAGTCAATAGACCAGATTAAGCTGGAGTTGTTTTCGGGGCTCAAATCTTTAAGCGATTTGTGAATGCCGTCTATATCTTGTTTGCTGTCATGCTGTAATTTGGAAACTAATTCGTCGACTGGTAGGGCAGTATATAACGACTTCTCATCTTTAGACTGAAACACTAGGCCTTTGCTAACCAGTGAAGACAAGACATTGTAAACTTTTGAACGCGCGATGCCGGCCTTGCCACTGATCTTGTATCCTGTAGATGCGTCCATCTGCAGGAGAGAAACGTATACCTTGGCCTCACTAGTTGTTAGGCCAAATTTACTGAGTAGTTCTGTGACAGATTCCATAGTTATACCCCTTTTTTAATAGTAGCTACCATTGGGTACTATTATATCCGAATATCTCTAAAAGTCTACACTTTGTGATGAAATACATAAACTTTCACAAGCTGTTTTAACCCATGATAAAAATAAGCACGTTACCGATATACTGCTATGTAAGCGTTTGCCACACGAGATGCTGGTCACTTGAATCCTTCTTATTAGTATCTATTTTCACAATCAATAGCTTGTCAGCCAACCCTTATTGCTTGATAAGTCGGTTCTGGGGTGAAGATGACTGCCATGACACGTTATTGTTCGCTAAATTTAGAGAGGACGCTGTCAGCTGGGCATTCCCGTACTTTCAACTTCTGGGAGGGCGGTAAAAGAGCATAATAAGTAGGCTTTCTATGGGAAATGAACTATAATTAACCCAGACAATTCGCGGAAAGGAAGTGTGCAGATGGATCAACTATCAGCGGGGGTGCCCGTGATGATTCACTTGGAGACCCATATCAAGCAAAACGATGATGTTTCCGACTACCAGTTAGACGTTGATGGTCAGCTGGTCCAGATGGGAGCCAACCTGTACTTACGGTATCTGGAACCCGATAATGAGACGGGGGAACAGACGCCGGTGACGATGAAATTTACGCCGGAGGGCGAGGTTCACCTGACCCGTAATGCCGAGGCGGAGTTGCGCCTGCATTTTATCAGTGGCAAACGCGTGACAGCCCGGTACAACACCCCTTATGGTGTAATGCCGATTGAAACGGTCACCCCTTATTTGGAGACCAGTTTCAAGGAAAAGCCATTTAGTGGAAATGTGAAAATCGACTATCTCCTCTATGCCGGAGAAGAATTAGTCGGGAACTACAAGATTAGATTGCAATTTACGGCATAAGCGAGTATCATATTTCGTAGACTGTGGAAAGGACGTGCACCAGTTTGGAATTAAAAGTCTTTGAGGGCCAGAATAAAAAGGAATTATCAATGATCGAAGTTGCTCACGCCATTTTGTCACAACATGGCGATGTGATGGCTTTTGCCGACTTGGCAAACGCCGTCCAAGCATATTTGGGTGACAGCGACGCGGAAGTTCGTGACCGGCTGTCCCAATTCTATACGGATTTAAATGTCGATGGTAGTTTCATTTCTCTGGGTGATAACCTTTGGGGACTGCGAACTTGGTATCCGTTTGAATCCATCGATGAAGCGACGGTTCACGCCGAGGAAGATGAAGATCAACCTAAGCGTAAGAAGCGTAAGAAGGTTAACGCCTTCTTAGCTGATACGACTGATGACGATGACGTGATCGATTACGATGACGATGATCCAGAAGATGATGACACCGCTACCTACGCCAATGATGACGAAGATGATGATGACAGTTCAGCGACTGGGTCAGGGCCAGATCTGGGTAAATTACAGACCGGTCTGGGCATCGATGACGATGATGAAGAAGACGATACAGAGGATATCCCTGATGGTATCGAGGATCAGCTTTCTCAAATGGAAGCACCAGATGATGACGATACCGATAATCTCGACTTTTCCGCCGATGACGACGAAGATGACGATGATGATGAAGAAGACTCTGATCAGAAATAAATTTTCAATGTTCGCTTGACCTTCAGCCGAAAAACAGGTACTATATTTTTTGGGCTCCCTGCTACTTGTAGCAAGGACAACTGGACGGTGAAGTAGCTCCCTATTCCGAATGAATAGGGAGCTTTTTTATAGTTTGAAACCCTAAATAATCTTACAAGGAGTTTGCACATGACCAAATATATTTTTGTGACTGGCGGCGTGGTTTCATCACTAGGTAAGGGGATCGTTGCTGCTTCCCTAGGACGGCTGTTAAAGAACCGTGGGTTAAACGTAACCATTCAGAAATTCGATCCGTACATCAACGTGGATCCCGGCACGATGAACCCTTATCAACATGGGGAAGTCTTCGTGACCGACGATGGGACCGAAACGGATTTGGACTTAGGTCATTACGAACGTTTCATCGATAACAATCTGAACAAGTACTCAAACGTGACGACTGGTAAGATTTATTCAGAAGTTTTGGAAAAAGAACGGCGTGGTGATTATCTGGGAGCAACTGTGCAAGTGATCCCCCATATCACCGGTATGATTAAAGAAAAAATCATGCGCGCCGGCAAGACACTGGGAGCAGATTTTGTCATTACTGAAATCGGTGGGACCGTTGGGGATATCGAATCACAACCCTTCCTGGAAGCTATTCGGCAAATGAAGTCCGAAGTGGGCGATGAAAATGTGGTTTACATTCACACCACGTTAGTGCCAACCCTGCATGCGGCTCATGAAATGAAGACGAAGCCCACGCAACACTCTGTACGGGAACTCCGGAGTATTGGGATTCAACCCAACATTCTGGTTGTCCGGACTGAAAACCATATTACCGATGACATGCGGCAAAAGATTGCGTTGTTCTGTGACGTACAACCTTCCGCGGTCATTGAATCCATGGACGTCCCTACTATCTACTCAATTCCATTATTGTTACAACAACAGGGCTTAGACCAAATTGTCTTGGATCATTTCAAAGTCGATGCACCGAAGTCCGACATGACAAAATGGGCCAAGATGGTCGATCATATGCAGAACTTAAAACGAACTATCAAGATTGCCTTGGTCGGTAAGTACGTTGGCTTACACGATGCCTACATTTCCGTAGCAGAAGCCTTACAACATGCTGGCTATCCCGTTGATGCTCAGATTGATCTGGACATGATCGATGCTGAAAAGATTACGGACGAAAATGTTGCCGATATCTTAGGCGCTGCCGATGGGATCATCGTCCCCGGTGGTTTCGGTGACCGGGGGATTGAAGGCATGATCACAGCCATCAAGTACGCCCGTGAACAGGACGTCCCATTCCTCGGAATCTGCCTGGGGATGCAAGTCGCCAGCATCGAATTTGCTCGCGACGTTCTCGGCTACAAGGATGCCAACTCCACCGAGATGGACTCAGAGACCAGCCACAAGATTATTGACCTGATGGCTGATCAGACCGATGTCCATGAGATGGGGGGAACGCAACGTTTGGGGCTGTACCCTTGCAAGTTATTGCCAGGGAGTAAGGCCGCTGCGGCTTATGACAACCAAGCGATGGTTCAAGAACGTCACCGTCACCGTTACGAATTCAACAATCAATACCGTGCTGAAATGAAAGCCAAGGGCTTGGTCTTCTCCGGGACATCTCCTGACGATCACCTGGTCGAAGTCATTGAATTGCCAGAAAAGAAGTTCTTCGTGGCTTCCCAATACCACCCAGAATTTCTCTCACGGCCTAACCGTCCTGAAGGTTTATTCCGCGACTTTATCGCTGCTGCTAGCGAGGAAGTTAAGGACTAGGTTCGTGCGGTTACCTTAAACCTAATTGGTATTTTAAAGCTAACCAAAATAAAAGCTGTAGGCTCACAAATGATAAAATGAGCTTACAGCTTTTTTGCACAATTAAATAACTTATATGTAAGTATGGGCGACATTAGCATACAATGTATGCATTTCGTGTGATCATATCTGCGAGGTGAGAATTATGCTAGATACAGATAAGAAGAAAGTTTCAATTTCTGTCAAGACCAATCAAGCGGATAAGAAGCAAGCCGCAGAGATATTTGAAAGCTTGGGTCTTAACCTATCAACTGCCATTAATATCTTTATTAAGAAGAGTATCGCTGAGGGCGGTTTGCCCTTTGAGGTGAAAGATCCATTCTATAGTGAAGCCAATCAGGCAGAACTTAGTCGACGTTTCAAAAAGATAGCGAATAATCAGAATATTCAGACCCATCAGCTTTTAACGGATGATGAGCAATAGATGACATCAGTTGAATTCTTAGATGAAGCCTGGAATGAGTATATTTCATGGCAGGCCGAAGACCGTAAGACTTTGAAGCGTATCAATAATCTTATTCAGTCGATTCAACGAGATGGTTTGGAATCTGGTTTAGGAAAGCCAGAATGATTGAAATATCATGATGGCTGGTCACGAAGAATCAATAGTAAGGATCGCTTAGTTTACACGGTCAAAAACAATCATTTGCTTATTGTGGCTTGTAAAAATCATTACAAATAGGCCACCAGATTCCATCTGAATTTTTCCAAAAGAAAACGTCACATCGTCCGTAACTGCTTGGTCGATGTGACATTTTTTAATTTAAGCCAAAATGTTCACGTTACTCTTGAGACAGTAGGAATTATCACGGCTAAATTAGGGGAAATAGCCGCACCCCGGCTGGCAGACCGCTTTGAAGGTGTCGCCAAATGATGGTTCGCTATGGCTTGTATCGCTCAGTCCGCATCAATAATATTTGTCACCGCTGCCTCAATCGCCGGAATCAGCGGACTGTTGGCATCGATGCCGGTCTGGTCGAAGCGCTCCTGCCACCAACTGCGGCGAATCGTTTGGACCTGATTGACCACGTCTTCGCCATTAGTTGTTAGCGTCAATAGCTGCGTCTTGCCCGTGCCGGCGGTTTTGGTCAGGTAGCCGAGGCCGAGAATCTTGTTGACCTCGCGGGTGGTCAGACCCTTGTCGATGACTAGGGTCTTAGCGACTTGATTTTGATTAATGTCGGGGTGTTCGTGAACCGTCAGTAAAACGCAGGCGGCCGTGGGGTTGAGCCCCAATTTGGCAAACGCCTCACGCGTGTCCTTGTAGTATTTACGGTGCAGAATCGAAATATCCTGCGCCAAATAGCCGAGATCTTTCATGGATAACTCCTTCCCCGGAATCTTCTGTGTTGACAAAACAACTTAATGCCATTATGATGAATCTAAGTTGACTTGTCAACACAATCACACGACTGAATAAACTTAAAAAGGCGGGGTAACGGTGAAAGATACGAAGACTGGTGCACAAGCACTGATTCAAAGCATGATTAATCAAGGCATTAAGTATGTTTTTGGTATTCCAGGAGCCAAGGTCGACCAATTATTTGAGGGCATTGAATACAGCAAGGATCCTCGAGCACCCAAGTTAATTATTACGCGGCACGAGCAGAACGCAGCGTTGATTGCTTCCGGGATTGGTCGGCTGACTGGCAAGCCAGGTGTGGTTGCCACCACTTCCGGCCCCGGGGTATCGAACCTGACGACCAGTCTCATCACGGCTACGGCCGAAGGAGATCCCGTCATCGCACTCGGTGGGCAAGTTCCACAAGATGATATTGGCCGGTTGACACACCAGAGTATTCCCAGCAAGGAACTGATGAGCTCAGCCACCAAGTCTAGCGTAGAAGTCCAGAATGCGAATAGTCTGTCTGAAGCATTTGCAAACGCTTACCAGACGGCAGTTGCGCCCAAGGCTGGAGCTACCTTTATTTCATTGCCACAAAACGTGCTGAACGGCGCCGTCGATCGCCCAGAAATCAAGGCCGTTCCCACGGTTGATCAGGGGGTAGCGGACGCCGCCACCGTTGACGCCATCGTGGAAAAGATTCAGCACGCTAAGTTACCGGTCATCTTGGCCGGGATGCGGGCCTCGGCTAGCGACGTGACGGCTGCGATTCGCGAGCTCCTGCAACACGTTGCCATTCCCGTTGTGGAAACGTTCCAAGGTGCCGGGGTGGTTTCTCGCGACTTGGTCACCAACTACTTTGGCCGGGTCGGTCTCTTCCGGAATCAAGTTGGCGATAACCTGTTGAAGCAGAGTGACTTGGTCATCACCGTTGGCTACGATCCCGTGGAATATGAAGGTCGTATCTGGAACGCCGATCGGGCGGGTAATATCATCAGTTTGGATAGCGTGGTTCCTGAAATTACCACGGATTACCAACCCGAAATGGTTGTTCACGCTGATATTGCCAAGACGTTAAAGGCCATCGTTCAAAAGCTGCCCGCCGATTGGGCCTTGTCTGAAGATGTTCAGGCGCAACTCGATAAGTCGGGCAAGACTTTGGCCGCTCAAGCTGAAGCACCAGCAGCTGATGACGATCACGGTATTCACCCGTTAGCCATCATCCAAGCGCTCCAGAACAAGGTAAATGACGAGACCACGGTTACCGTGGATGTCGGCAGTTTCTACATTTGGATGGCCCGTTATTTCCGGAGCTACCAACCACGTCATCTGTTATTCAGTAACGGTATGCAGACGCTGGGTGTGGCCTTTCCATGGGCTATCGCTGCTGCATTAGAGCGACCTGGCCAACCAATCGTTTCGGTTGCCGGCGACGGGGGCTTCCTGTTCTCCAGCCAAGAGTTGGAAACAGCGGTTCGCCTGAAGTTACCAATCGTCCAATTGATTTGGGACGATGGTGCCTACGACATGGTTAAATTCCAAGAAATTGCTAAATACGGTCACGAAGCCGGCGTCAGCTTTGGCCCAGTGGACTACGTCAAGTATGCTGAGAGCTTTGGTGCCACTGGGTTACGCGTCGACCATGCCAAGGACTTGGCGTCGACCTTAGACCAAGCCTTCCAGACTGAGGGCCCCGTGGTCGTTCAGATTCCAGTTGACTATCGGGATAATTTAAAACTAAAATCATTATTGTTGAAAGATGTTTTAAGCTAAAGGGAGTAATGAGATGAACGAAGCAACACTCTATCAACATGGGACCTTAGCCTTACTGGTCCCAGGACTATTGACCGGAACGCTGACAATGAAGGAACTGTTAACCCATGGTGACACTGGGATCGGCACCGGGGAGGGCTTGGATGGCGAGTTGATTATTCTTGATGGCAAGCCTTACCAGGTCAACAGTCGTGGCGAGGTCAACGTGGTACCAGATAGTTTCACATTGCCATTTGCCAATAGCCATTTCGCCGCGTACCGTCCTTTGATGACGGTGGAAAATGCGACCAAGGAAGACCTTCACGACCAAGTGTTAGGTTTGACCCATGACGCCAATACCTTCTTTTCCATTCTAGTCACTGGGACCTTTACGGATGTGAAGACCCGGGCCGTGGCGAAATCTACGCGACCATTCAAGTCGCTGGCGGAAACGGCCAAACAACAGAGCATCTTCACCCGTGACAAGGTGGAGGGCACACTGCTCGGCTACTACTCGCCCCAAGTATTTGATGGTGTTGCGGTGGGCGGCTACCATGACCACTTTCTAGCAGCGGCCCGCGACTTCGGTGGGCACCTGCTGGACTTTGGTACGGTGACTGGGGATGTCCAGGTTCAAACGTTCTCGACGTTGGAACAACATCTGCCGGTTGAGGACCAGGATTACTGCGAACACGATTTTTCCCAGGATGATATTCAGGGCACAATCCACCAAGCAGAAGGCTAACTGTGGTTTCTGTGGTTAAGACTGTCGCCTTCGGTTGCCAGTGCATTACCTTACCGTTCGCAAAATCTGGACTGGAACGCGGTGGGGAGGACGGTCGGAGCCTAAGATCGGTCTCCAACCTCGCTTTGAGCTGAAGAAACACGTCTCAAAGTCGCCATTTTTCAAGAAGGACACTTGGGAAATCCCACGGCTGAGTCCCAATTTAGCTCACTAACGGCTACAGGAACTGTCACCAATTATCGTAATTGAATGCTATCATGCAGCAATGAGGATATTATTAAATTGGTGAGAAATTACGGTAGCTGTAGGTAACTGCTGCAACTAGTTTTACGTCTTTGGATCTTGTTAGCAGACTTTGAACGCTGTTTTTGTGCTTTCTATGTTTAAATGATTTAACAGCTCGTAAAAATACCCCGCAAATCAATTTCGATTTGCGGGGTATTTTTGTTTACTTGTGACTTTAAAACGGAACTTGTTCAGTTACTTTGACTGCGAACTGAACGGTAGTCAAAGGCGTTTTAATTGGAAACCTATTCTGAACGTAGCGCTGTTGCGGCATCCTTCTTGGCTGCCATTCGTGCTGGAATGTGGCCACCCAACATGGTCAGGACAGTACTGATAATAATCAGGATGATCCCGTGGACGGGGTTCAAATGCGCCACATTACTCAGGTCAGTGATGTTTTTTAGGACGATGTTGATTGGGAAGGTCAGGAGCCAAGCAATGACAACCCCAAGGACCCCGGAACCCACACCGAGGATGAACGTCTCAGCATCAAATACCCGGGTGATATCCTTCTTTCGGGCCCCTAAGGCCTTGAGAATCCCGATTTCCTTGGTCCGTTCGAGGACGGAGGTGTATGTGATGATGGCGATCATGATCATACTGGTAACCAGTGAGATCCCGGCGAAGGCCACGAGGACGTAGGTGATGGCGTCCATCAAGCCTCCAGTCAGGTCGGAAACGGTCCCGGCCATATCGGTGTAAATGACCTTGTCGGACTTGCTCTTACCCTTGTTGTATTTGTCCAGGTAGGTCAGGACCTTATCCTTATTCTTGAAAGTGTTCGGATAGATCAGGATGCTAGCTGGTGTGGTAGAGCCACCGAGGTAGCTGACCAGGTTAGTCTTGGTATCCTTGTTGACGGTTTGACCCGTCATGACGTTGCTGTCAGCCTTCTTTTGGGCTTTCACAATGTCAGAGTTCTTGTTGGTTTTGATAATGTTTTGGGTTAGCTTGTCACTGTAAGCAATCCCAGAAGATAGTACGTTTTCGGAAGATTTGGCCTTGACTCGCAAAATTCCGGCAATCTTGATGGTCGTGTTGCTCTTATTATTGTAGAGGGCGTTCGTTGCCTTGTTTGGCACGTAATTGCCAGTAGGCAGGCTCTGGTAGTAATTATTGTTGTTGACAACCTTGATCTTCGTTCCGACAATCTTATCGTAGTTCAGCTTTTGATTATCCTTAACGTCGAAGTTCAGATTCTTCAGGGCATTGATGTTTGTCGAGTTGTCGCGGTCGACGATTAAGATAACATCGTTGGCACTCTTTGGATAACTTCCGGCGATGACCTTGTAGTGTTTCTTCAGGAAGTTGGTACCGCCATCGTTGGCACTTGGATAGACGGAGCCACCGACGCCAGTCGAAGCGGACATGGCCGATTGCATGGCACTCGAGCCACTTGCACTACTGCTATCGGTGTTAGAGAAGGAGACCGTCTTGGTCTTACCATTCGTTTGCCGCAGGAGGTTCATCCCGGTTGAGTAGGTGTAGGTGATGTTCTTGCTTAAGTCGCCGTTAATGTTTTTAACGTATTTTAAGTAACTCTTGGTAATCTTATTCTGGTGGACGGATTTATCGGCGTCACTAACTTTGGCCACGACCTTGTTGGACTTGGTGGTCTTCTTATTGTTCTGAGGGCCAGTGGTTGAGCTGTCCTGAGCCGTTTGCGAAATGGTGATGGGAAACTGAGCCAGCGTATTGGACTGGGTCTTGTTGATCTGCGTCTGGAATCCGTTGGACAGGGCCAGAACGATGGCAATCCCAATGATCCCGATACTGGAGGCAAACGCCGTCAGCGCCGTTCGCCCCTTCTTCGTCCGGATGTTGTTAAAGGACAACTTCAATGCAGTCCAGAAGGTCATCTTGGTCTTCTTTAACTTGAATTGCTCGGCATCGGCGTGGTCGTCGTAAGGATCGGAGTCACGCTGAATCTTCCCGTCGGCGAACTCGATAATCCGGTCGGCGTATTCGTGGGCCAGATCGGGGTTATGGGTGACCATGATAACCAGCCGTTCCGCGGAGAGTTCCTTGATCAGCTTCATGATCTCTTCACTGGTCTCGGTATCTAGGGCACCGGTTGGTTCATCACACAACAGGATTTCTGGTTCGTTAGCGATAGCTCGCGCAATGGCGACCCGTTGGAGTTGGCCTCCGGATAATTGGTTCGGCTTCTTGTTGATGTGGTCGGTCAGACCAACGCGGTCAAGAGCCTTGAGCGCTTTTTCCTTCTTTTCAGTGTTGGAGACGCCACTCAGGGTCATCCCCATTTCGACGTTATCGAGAATGCTCAGGTGACTGATGATGTTGTAGCTCTGGAAGATGAAGCCCACGGAATTATTCCGGTAGGCGTCCCAGTCGGCGGCAGAGAAGTCCTTGGTCGACTTGCCTTCAATGGCCAAGTCCCCTGAGTCGTAGATGTCCAGACCACCGATACCGTTCAGCATGGTCGTCTTCCCAGAACCACTAGGACCAAGAATAGCGACGAATTCTTGGGAACGGAATGCAACAGAAACATCGTCGAGGGCTTTTGTGACGGAGTCCCCCACGTAGTAATATTTCTTGATGTGTTTTAGTTCCAGCATTTAAAATAATCCTTCCATTTTTTGAATTCGGCTGTTGTTTGCAGTGTATTTCTGATAAACTATACATTAATGCAACACCGTGTCTAACATGATAAAAATAAATAACTTAATTAGCAAGCGCCAATGTCAACAGAACTGTTGTTAACGCGACACTTTTAACGAGAGTGTTGCACGCATGATTAGCCACGGTGGCGGCCCATGATTAGTATGGGTGTCTTAGGCGTTGTGGTAGTGTGGCTAGTCTACGTGCTTGGTGCGATCGTACAGGTACTTCGAAACTTAGGTGATTTTGGGACTAAAGGCCTGTTACTTACCTAACTTGGATATTTTGCGTGACTAAATTGCGCTTACATTGGACAATGAATCAAGAATGAAAACTTTGTGTTGACCGGCTTTAACTTTACCATGAAGTGGGGGTCGGCGGCACGTAAAGTCTCTTATAATTAATCTGTTAGTCAGTCGCAGAGGCGATAACGTAGCCGATAGATGGGTAACGCAAGCGGTATTCATAGTGAGTTTGATGGCAAATAGGAGTGAAATCTATGGTTGGTGTTAAAAATAATCGGCGCGCTCAGTACACACAGCGGGTGATTCAAGAGACTGTGCTGTCTTTGCTTGAGAGTAAACCGATTAACGCCATTTCGGTCACAGAAGTCTGTACGCAAGCCGATGTAAACCGGACGACGTTTTACCGGTACTACACCGACATCTATGATTGCGTGGAGAGCATTGAGAAGGCGTTTGTGGCCGGTCTGCACCCGTTAGAGGGCGCAACACCCAGTCAGGCCTTAGAGCATCTCCTGACGGCCTTTTATGAAGATAAGAAGTTAAGTAATCTAGTCTTCATCGAGGGACGAACCGATCTGTTGAAACGGATGCAGGAATTGATTGCTCATACCGGGCCAAAGCCACCACACATTGCAGATTACCAGGGCGTGTACATCGGTGCGGGCTTGCAAAATATCTTAAAAAAATGGGTGAAGGACGGTATGCCCGAATCCCCGCATAAATTGACCCAAATTATTATCGACACCATACTTGCCAAGAACCTAGATGACCTTCGAAACGGGGTATTGTAGTCGGCTAATATTACATTTTGGCCAGAATACCGGGAAAGTGTTGTCTTTTTGCTCAGCATTATTTATCATGGTATCTGACTGTATGGAATTAAATGGAAGATTATTAAGTGAGGATAGCTTCATAATGAAAAAAATGATAATTCACGGCGGCCGTCGTCTTTCTGGAGAAGTGACGATTGGTGGCGCAAAAAATAGCACAGTGGCTTTAATTCCGGCAGCGATTCTTGCTGATACACCGGTCCGTTTTGATATGGTACCGGATATCCTTGACGTGCACAATTTAATGTTAATTCTAAAATCAATGAACGTACACTCGACGTTTGAAGACGGGGTCTTGACCATTGACCCTACTGAGATCGTGGAGGCGCCACTCCCTAGCAAAGCAATCAAGAGCTTGCGGGCATCGTACTATTTTATGGGGTCTTTGTTGGGGCGGTTCCAACGGGCCACGCTGAGTTTCCCTGGTGGCGATAACATTGGGCCACGGCCAATTGACCAACACATCAAGGCATTCGAGGCCTTGGGTGCCTCAGTGGAAGAGCATGACGGCACGGTTCGCATTACGACTGGTCCCGAAGGCTTGCATGGCGCACGTATCTTTTTGGACATGGTCTCAGTTGGGGCCACGATCAATTCGATTCTTGCGGCGGTCAAAGCGGTGGGGACCACGGTCATTGAAAATGCGGCCAAGGAACCCGAAATCATCGATGTAGCGACGTTCCTGAATAATATGGGCGCGCACATTCGTGGGGCTGGCACCGATGTCATTCGAATCGAGGGTGTCCCAACGTTACGGGCGATGAATACCCACACAATTATTCCGGATCGGATCGAAGCCGGGACTTATTTGTCGATGGCTGCGGCTGTTGGGGATGGCGTCGTCATCAAGAATGTGATTCCAGAACATCTCGAAGCCTTTACGGCTAAGATGATTGAAATGGGTGTGCCCCTGGAGATCAATGAAGATAGCATTTACGTGCCACGGTCGGAGAATTTAAAGCCGATTCGTATCAAGACCATGCCGTTTCCTGGATTTGCGACGGACTTGCAGCAACCCTTAACGCCGCTACTGTTCCGGGCCAACGGAAGCAGCGTGGTTATTGACACCATCTATCCTAAGCGGATCATGCACATCGCGGAATTACGGAAGATGGGCGCTAACATTCGTTCAGAAGATGACATGATCGTTGTCGATCCGAGCGAGGGGCTGACTGGCAGTCAGGTCCAAGCTGGCGAAATCCGGGCGGGTGCTGCGCTGGTCATCACGGGACTCATGGCTGATGGCGACACTGAAATCGAAGCTGCCGATAACATTCTGCGGGGGTATGACCGGATCGTTGCGAAGTTGACGGCGTTAAACGCGGATGTTGAAATTGTGAGTACAGAAAGCTTGGTAGAAAACGGCCAAGCTTAGCCATTGCTCGTAGATGGCTTTCATGGTATAATTCAACGGTTGACGATTAAATCAATCTCTGGCTCAGTAGATGAACCAGGGCAAAGGAGCGTAATACATTATGAAGCAAGGAATTCACCCAGATTACCACGAAGTTGTGTTCCAAGACTCAAGTACTGGCTTCCAGTTCTTGTCTGGTTCAACGGCAACTTCAGCCGAAACGGTTGAATGGGAAGATGGCAACACCTACCCATTGATCCGTGTCGAAATTTCTTCAGATTCACACCCATTCTACACTGGTAAGCAAAAGTTTACTCAGGCCGATGGTGCCGTGGACCGTTTCAACAAGAAGTACGGCTTGGCAAACGACTAATTATAATAAATATGATTTGTCGCCGGTGGCAGTTTTTAACTGTTACCGGTTTTTTGTTGGCCAAATTCACGGCTGATGAGTAGGATCACAACATTAATCATGCACTCTATACGTCAGGTTGGGACAGAAGTGTCCCAGCCTTTTTGTTGGCAAAATCCCTTTAGAATGCGGATCTTGTTCATAAGGAGAGTATTTGTTTTGACAAATTAAGTTAATTGGGTGAAAATACATTATCAGTAGTGATATAATCCGTTTTACATCCCGCTATACCGGGAACTGGAGCCGTCTCAGTGGTTCATATTTAATGGGTGATTCAACCGTTGGATAGCCAGTGAGTTCCTTTGATGAGGCGTCGGTGATGGATTGAACTGAGAAGATAATTGTTAATAAGGGCCTAACGAGTTGCCCAGGTTTCATGTGTTCGTCGAAGGACACCACTAAATTTATGCGTTGCAGAATATGAGGGGGAACTATGATGAAGGTCATTATTGTTGGAAGCACCCATGCAGGAACGAACGCCGCGATTCAAATACTACGGGATCATCCTGAAACGGAAGTCACCATCTACGAACGACACACCAACGTGTCATTTCTATCGACGGGGATTTCACTGTTTCTAGATGGGCAGGTTAAACACCTGGAGGACATGTTCTACTCATCCCCCGAATAGTTAGCGGAGCTGGGTGCCAACGTCCTCACTCGTCACAACGTCGTGAAGATTGACGCTGCGAATAAGACGGTGGACATTGTCGATATGGATTCTGGCAAGCTGACCAGTGACACTTACGATAAACTAATCATGGCCACGGGGTCGACCGTCAACGTTCCCCCAATCTTCGGAATTGACGAAGACATGGTTCTGCTGTGTAAGAATTATGAACAGGCCAAGGCCGTGTATCAGGCGGCTAAGGATCATAACCGCATTGCGATCATCGGTGGCGGGTATATCGGGACTGAGTTGGCAGAGAGTTACGCGCGAACCGGTCACGATGTGCTACTGATTCAGTCGCAGGACATTCTGTTGGATCACTATGTTGATAAGAATCTGTCAGACAAAGTGGTTGATATTTTACGTGATCAAGGCGTGGAAGTGGTCCTGAACAGCCGTGTCACGGCATTCACTCAGGATGACAAGGGACTTGCCATTGAGACCAATGGTGAGACGTACCGTGCGGATGTTGCCATTGTTAGCACGGGCTTTGTGCCCAATACGGCGCTCTTACGTGGTCAAGTGAAGATGGATCGTCATGGTGCCATTATTATCAACGACTACATTCAGTCTTCGAACCCAGATATCTTTGCCTGTGGGGATGCCAGTGTCGTTAACTTTAACCCAACTGGCCAACCCGCCTATACGCCGTTGGCAACGAATGCTGTGCGCCAGGGGATGCTGGCCGGCATCAACGTGTTTGGGCACCTGCAACGTTACATGGGTACCCAGGCAACTTCGGCCATCAATATCTTTGGTCGGACGTTAGCTTCCTCGGGGTTGACCTTGCGGCATGCAGCTTCATCAGGTCTGAACGCGGATAGTGTGACCTTTGAGAGTACTTGGCGTCCTGAGTATATGCCGACCACGGATCGACTGCTCATCAACCTGGTCTATGACCGCGATAACCGGCGGGTGTTGGGGATTCAACTCTTCAGTAAACACGAGGTCGCGCAATCAGCCAATGCCGTATCGATTGCGATTCAGAACCGCAATACAATCGACGACCTGTCCTTTGTAGATATGTTATTCAACCCGAACTTCGATGATACCTTTAACTTCCTGAATTTGGCCGCACAAATGGCGGTTACTCAGGAAGCAGAGCGGGGTAATCGGACACCACGGATTACGGCGGGCATTGAACCGGATAAGAAAACTAAAAAGTAAATGATGGATTGGCGGGAGGCAGTTGGCTTCCCGCCTTTACTATGTTCAGCACACATGGCAGAATACAAAGGGAAAGTGGTGAAAACTGGCGACCACGGAACGTGACGGAACGGTTTCACTTTGTTTTTAACAGTAAATGCGGTAAAATTTGCCCATGAGGATAGCGAATAGCTGGGGGGAGTGGCAGTCATTATGGCAGATAAACAGCAACAGCAGCCGAAGCACCGTTGGCGGTGGTTCTGGACGACAATTTTTATCATTTTAATTATCATCTCACTCGGGCTGATCTTTAACGAGCAAATTAAAAATTGGCTGATTTCTTCCTATCAACCGCAGATCTCCAAAAAGACCGTGCAGAAGAACGAAAAGAAAAAAGCGTCGTATGATTTCAGTAAGGTTAAGTCGTTGGATTTCTCCACGGTCGCCAATGCACGCTGGAATACGGCTGATATCCACGTGGTGGGTGAAATCTACATGCCGCAGTCAAAGATCCACCTGCCAATCGCCAAGGGTGTCAGTAATGAGGTGTTGGCATTGACTGCCGGAACCATGCGGCCGGACCAGCAAATGGGACGGGGGAATTACCCGCTGGCGGGTCACCATATGAGTTCCCAGACAATTTTATTTAGTCCATTATATTGGAAGACACGGGTCGGCCAAAAGATTTATTTGACCAATGCCAAAAAGGTCTTCGTCTATAAAGTTAGCGTGCGAAAATTCATTCCGGCAACCGATGTCAAGGTGGTCGATCAGACGAAGAAGACAATGGTGACGCTGATCACCTGTGACGCAACTGGAGCTAATCGTTTGATGATTCGTGGAAATTACGTGAAGCAGATGGCCTACAAGGATGCGCCAGTCTCGGTTCAGAAGGGCTTCCACAGTGGCTTTAACAATAAAAACTAACGAAATAATGACGTTTTTTGCGAAATTGCAAAAAATGTTATTTTTTTTGAATTTTTTGGCTTGTGAAGTCTCGAGACAGAAGAATTGACGGCTATTAGCTGCAATTGCCGATATATAAGCGTTCTTGCGGGTTGGTTCAAGTACACAACTAAAACTCACCACGAACGAATACCCTGTAAACGGTAATCAAAAATCGACTATCAGGTGACCATTTTTACGGAAACAAGCTAACACAATAATGCGTACCGTAAAAATTAATGGCCGACAAACGTTGATATGACAGTAATTATGGCACCTATTCGTATACCCTATAAACGTAACGACACACCATTAAACAGTTTGGAGAAAAATAATCTTCCCCACACATAATTAATTGTGGACAGAAGGCAAAATTCGTGCTATTATAACTTATGTAATCAGATGAATTCATCAGATGGTTCCAACGAAGCGCCTCTAGTTGGGGCAGGTTCATAAAATAGAGTCGTTGCTTTGGACAAAAGATTTAGAAGAGTAAAGAACAAAGACAATCAAGTTGAGGGAGATAAATTATTATGACTAAGAAAACTTTACAATTAATCGCTACTGTTGCACTTGCTGCTGGCTTTGGTTTCACGACTGTTACGGCTAACGCTGCTACTGATGGTACTGACAATCAAACAACTACCGCTACTGTTGGCTTAACTGCTGGTGATGGTGGTTCAGGTGCCCATTCTGGTTCTATCAAGTTAGTTGCTGCACCTGATATGGTCTTCGGTCCAGATACTGGAACTGCTATTACCGGTGCTGCTCAAACGATTACAGCTAGCTCATTAACTACGAGTGCAACTTCTTCAAACGAGTCTGCTACTGGTGCTGATAAGGTTACGGTTGGGGCTGGTGACGTTGCAGTTGTTAACGCTGGTTCCGAAGATCCTTGGACAGTTACTGTTAAGGCCGATAACTTTGTCAAAGATGGTGACACTTCAACCACGTTGTTAGGTGCTAAAATCAACTTTGCCGGCGCCGTTGCTACTAACAATGACGATGTTACCGCTAAGGCTGCTGTTGCTGCCGCACCTTCTATCACTGCCGGTGGCGACGGTGCCACGGTGCTTTCTGCGACGGCTGGTAATGGTATTGGGACTTGGATGAACCGGTTGACGAAGGACACGAACTTATCAATCGCCGGTGGTAACAGTGCCGGAACCTACAAGTCCAACTTAACTTGGACGATTGCTGACACTGCTTCAACCCAAGCTTAATCCAATCAAACAGGTTTAACAGGGTTGCGAAGTTACCTTAAATATTAAATTCAGAATGCGGTAGCGACAGCTACCGCATTCTTTGTTACAATGAAGAAAACGGTTGATAAATGATGATGGAGGCTAGGTTAATCATGAAACGTTGGTTGAGGATGTTAGTGACGCTAGGGACGTTGCTGGTGGCATTTGGCTGGATGCAGCAGACTAGTACTGCAAAGGCAGAAAGCGTTGGCTACTCGGTTAGCACGATTACACCAAAGAATCAGGATGATAAGAAAGTCACCTACTTTGCATTACGGGTAAAGCCAAGTCAGCAACAGAAACTGACAATTGTTATTCATAATTCGAGTAATAAGACGAAGAAGTTCCAGGTTGGCGTGAACCAAGCGATGACCAACACCAATGGGGTAGTTGATTATAGTGAAGCTAATCCCAAGCTTGATAGTTCATTAAAAGTTGGCATCAAGGATGTCTTTGGTAAAAATAGTAACCAAAATGTCACTGTGAATGCTAAGAGTTCTAAGAAAGTGTCAGTTGAGTATAAAATGCCTGCCAAGAAGATCGATGGGATGATCTTAGGTGGTATTTACGTTAAGGAACAGAAGAATAAGAATACCAACAGTAAGAAAAATGGTGTGACAATTAGTAACGCGTTCGCTTACGTCGTGGGTGTGCGCTTACGTGAAAGCGGCATTGACGTGGCACCTGATATGCGGCTGCATACCGTTAAGGCTGGCCAAATTAGTGGGTTGAATCAAATCCAGGCGAACTTACAAAATCCTCGTCCAGGTCTGATGAAGGCCTTGAAGGTTGTTTCCAAGGTCACCAAGCAAGGCAGTTCAAAAACGGTCTTATCACAGACCAAGGAAAGTATGGCTATGGCGCCCAACACGAACTTTAATTACTCCATTCCGTGGGGTGACAAGCAGTTGGCCGCTGGGGATTACACTTTGAAGTTGGATGCGTATGCCAAGGGTGGTTACCACTGGCAATTCACCAAGAACTTTACAATTACGCAAAAGGATGTTAATTCGTTGAAGAACCGGATCAACACGCCGCAGAAGAATTATTTCTGGTGGTTTGTGGCCGGCGGAATCATCATCGTCCTGTTATTGGCAGTGATTATTTACTTGCTGCTGAGAAACCGGAAGAAAGATGACGACGACGCAACGGATGACGATGAATAGATAACTGTAAATTAAAAGCGTCGCGACGAGTGGAGCAGCAGTAATTGCTGGATTTCGACTCGTCGCGACGCTTTTATAGTTACGAATTTTGATCGTGATAGTCTGAAATGGTATCCGTGTTACACTAAGCTTATATTGTAACTTAAAGAAAGCTTAAAACGGCTTATTTAACTAACCCGGCAAAAAGGGAGATAGATAATTTGCAGACTCTTGATTACCGGTATAACAGCGTTTTACGCTGAAACCAAGCTCATAAAATCTTCCTATTTCACCCCTTACCATTCCAATGACCTGATGGTATACTGTATTCATCAGAACAAACAAGTGGTTTACTAATTGACGATTGGTTAGGTCAATTAGAGAACGTATCAGTAGTTTGAAGATACGCGAACAAGCCCGCGTGACTAACGGGCGAGGGGGTAAATTTGATGAATGTGCGAAAGGGATTATTAGGCGTGGTCACTTTGACTGTGGCCGGATTGGGGTTGTGGTCGGTAGTGCCAGCCAGTGCCAACTCTACAATCTTCAACACTGGTGATGCTGCTTTGAAGGGCGCGCCACAGGGTGTTGATCTTCAAAGTGGCTTAGACTCTAACTATTTTACGATTGATAAGACGGTGGATACGGCGACCGGTGATAACGCTGCATCACTGGTTACTGCTGGGAGTCCAGCTGGAACGGGAAACTCAGCTATTCAGATTTCCAAGGCCGGCGTTCAGGATAGTTGGGGGGCCATCTGGTCAACGGATCAGACCTTTGACTTAAGCAAGAGTGAAACGGCTTCAATGTGGATTTACGCCAGTGGTGAGAGTGCCAGCAACGTTGGTGATGGCATGGCGTTTGTGCTCCAAAATGGCGGCACAGATGCTTATTCTGGTTCTGGGCAGTCCATGGGGGTTTGGGGAGTCGCAGACCAGTACTTCGCGAACACCAATCCAGCAAGTTCGGCTATTCAGAATAGTTGGGCGCTTGAATTTGATACGTATCCCAATGATGATATCCCACAGCGCGGGACCTATTGGGGAGCACTGCTTGGCTGGACCAATAGTAGTTATGACTTTGCGAATAGCAGCCCTTCTTCTTACGATGTCAGTGGGCCAGCTGATACGCCGTCAAGCCAATCACAGATCACGGACACTCACATTGCGTCCAATTATCCAGGCTCTACTGACACCTATACGGGAACTAGCGTTGTTGGGAAAGGAAAGATTAAGAACCCGCTAAATGGAAATATGATAACAGGGAATGGGACCTTCTATTACTATAACCTGCAACATAAAGGCCTTTTGGACGAAGGTGCTACTGGTGGCTCTGGGAATCTGTCCGACCATCGTTGGCATCACATCACGGTAACGTATACGCCGCCGACCACGTCAGGTGGCGATGGCTCCATGACGTATACCTACAACGATAAGAACCCAGATACGGGGTTGCCACAGGCGTCGACGGACTACGCGACGGTACCGATTGATTTGAGTCAGTTTAAGCTTTCTTCGGGACAGACGAAGGTTCGCTGGGGATTCACGGGTTCTACGGGACTTTATTCAGAAAACAATTTGGTTATTTTTGACCAAATCCCTGGTGAAGCTCAAACGGATGCCTCGGCTACGATGACGACGAAGGATAGCGATGGAAATTATACCAAGAATGTCAGTGACGGCGATTCAGTTTCTGGCGACAGTGACGTTAAGCTAACTTACACGCTGGAGCGGACTGGCGGGGATGAAGATTGGAAGTCAGTCAATGGGGATCTGACAATTCCTGATGATATTGACGTGACTTCTGGGAGTATCAGCTATCCGGATTCGAGTTATACGGATAGTAACGATAATAAGGTCGATGTATCGAAAATTGTGGCACCAACGTCCTCGGGGTCTGGTCAAACGCTATCGGTTCCGTTAGCGGATAGTGGTTTGACCTTAAGCGGTACCCAAAAGGCAACGGTGACGTTGTACGGGACGGTTAAAAACGTGGCGACCGACAGCGACGTGAGTGAAGCAGCACAAACCAGTTACTTCGTCGGGAGTAACGCGACCTCCACGGCAAAAACACCTAGCTTTACGATTACTAAGAAGGTTGATCCGGCATTGGCGATGCAATTGGATGAAAGCAAGAGTACCTTAGCGGTTAATGTTGGTGGTGATGACGCTATCGTTGAAGGGGTTGCCGTGCCTTCTGACAAGACACTTAGTAATTCAGACATCACGATTCACCCAACGATTAATGGTGTCGCACAAGATACCGTGGACTTGGATTCTGCGACATCGGGCGTTCTGTACGGGTTTAAATACGCAATTGCTAACGATAAGCTGACGGCTGGCGACAATACCGTAAGCTTCTACGCCACTGATCCGGCAGGTGATAAGTCCGCAACGGTTTCAACGACGGTGACTGCAGGAACTGTGGGATTTGGTCATACTAGTGGCGATCTGATATTCGACCCGACGACCCTGACGGGGAGCGGTAGTACAATCATTAACCGCTCGACTGACTGGAGCTTAAACGTTGATGATACGCAGACAAAGGATAGCAACTGGGCAGTAACTGCCAACACGGATGGCATGTATCTCAATGGTACGCCATCAAGTACGAAGCTGGATGGCTCACTAATCTATACGGATGCGGATGGCAACACCACGACATTGGATAGTAGTGGCTCACCGGTGATTGCTAGCGGAACTTCTGATGGAACCGCGAGTTCAACCAACGTTGCGGCTAACTGGACCGATAGCACGGGGATTCGGTTAAAGGTTAATAGTGGTGCGACTGGGGGCTCCTATTCGGGAACAATCAATTGGTCATTTGTTAACTCAGTTGAATAATGTTTTGTGATGGATTACCGACTAAAATTGTGGGTAATCCATTTATTTTGGGGTTAAAACGATAAAATTCGCGAAACAGTGGATGCTGGCAGGCGTCGAGTTTTTTAGGAACTTTTAATGTTACAGAACTAAATTCTTGTGGATAAAGTGTGGGCTGCTACTTTTGAACACAATAAGACGGCTAAATGGGTGATTTGAGCGTGCAACTAGTTGTAAAACCCGCTATGAAGCCGATCTATGTATTTGCTGTTAACTATAAAATAATCAATATTTTCTCTTATAATCCTGAGCAGTTGATGGTATACTATATTTATTAGGGTGGTTAAATATTTAGAAATACATTCGTTGACGGGTCTCCACGTAAGTTCAGTTAGAATACATACCGTGACTAAGTCATTATGGTTGAATAAAAGAAACCGTCAGCAGTAACCACAATCGAATTATAATAATTGATCGTTTAACAAAGTTGAGGATGCGCGGAAGAACTCGAGGAATCTTCGAATGAGGGAGTTGTTTTTAGATGGAAATGAGAAAGGGACTATTGGGGGTAGCCGTTACTTTGGCCGTGACCGGACTAGGGCTGTGGTCGGGGACAGAGGCGAGTGCCGCTGAAACAACATATAATAATTATACTGATGCTTTAACTGGTGCGCCCCAAGGGGTTGACCTGAATTCAGATGAGTATAAAGATTATTTTTGGCATGGCGATGATGCTACAGGAGCCACAGGTACTAACTCAGCAACTTTAGTTGATGCAGGGACAACTGGTTCGAACAATTCTGCAATTCAGATTTCGAGAGCAGGTGTTAAAAACTCGTGGGGAGCTATTTGGTCAAACGATAAAGTTTTTGATTTAATGAAGCCGGAAACAGCATCTATGTGGGTCTATGCTAGTACTGAGGCGGCGTACACTAAGGATGGCCTGGGAGATGGTATGGCCTTCGTGTTGCAAAATTCTGACGATGGGGTCCATGCGTTTTCTAAAGCAGCTATGCCAGATAAAGATAAGAATAATGTTTATACGCCTGGTGTCGGCGAAAGCATGGGTGTTTGGGGGATGGACCCAAGAGATTGGAATTCAACTGATTTGGCTAAAAATGCAATTAGTAATAGCTGGGCGTTAGAGTTTGATACGTTTAATAACACTTTTGTTCCGTCTGCACCCTTTGCGGCCATTTCACAGTGGGATCTAGATGCTCCCTATGCACCTTCTTCGTTTGATTTGGGAAGTTACTATAATAGTTTTGACTCCTCAGGAAATCCGACTGGAACTGCTGGCAAGATTAATAGTGATGACAATCATATCGCTTCGAACTATCCTGCAGACTCTAGTACCTACACTGGAATGACTCAAAACGGATATAGAGGGGAAATTTGGGGGAAAACTGGAGGATTATTAGGACTTCCGTATTGGGCGGAGTCTAGGTACGAGACTAACTATTATTATTACAAAATGACGCATCTTGGTTATCTCGATGAGGGTAAGACTACCGATTCGACAACTGACAAGTTGACTGACCATCGTTGGCATCACGTCACACTGACGTATACGCCGCCTACCTCAAGTGATGGCATAGGGAAAATGAAGTATGTATATGATGATAAGAATTCAGATACAGGAGAAGAAAAAACACCTGCTAATTCCGCGGAAGTGCCAATTAAGCTAAGTGAATTTAATCTAACGGATTCAACTAAGGTTCGTTGGGGGTTCACTGGGTCAACAGGTACGAGTACGGAAAATAATTTGGTTGTTTTTGATCAAGTTCCTGGGGACGTTGAAAATAGTTCCACAGCAACATTGAGTACACAGGACGAGTCTGGAGACTATACTCCGGTTGATACTAGTGGGACGTCTACACCGACAATTTCCGGTGGTGAACCAGTCAAATTAGACTATACTTTTCAGCGAGATGGTGGGTTGAAAGATTGGGAGGGCGTTAATGCACTGCTTACGATTCCAAAGAGTATTCACTTAACTTCTGGGAAAATTACTAATCCTGATGGTTCTGACGGTGGTAGCGTTGATATTTCAAAGCTTAACGGCACCAGTCTTCCCGTTGCAATGGGAAATAGTGACAATGGGGTTAACTTGACCGGTACTCAAGAAGGAAAGATAACGCTTTATGGAACGGCAACTGATACAGCATCAACTGAGGGGAGTACAACTAATTACTTCCAAGGAAGTAACGCATCATCTTCAGCTGATTTGACTGGTTTTAAAGTAGCTCAGTCTAAAATTTCGATGGCAGTTGATCCTACTAACGGTACATTGAAAGTAAATTATGGTGGAAAAACTGATGCAGATATTGTAGGTGTTGTTAAATCAACTGATACAACTGTATCTCCAACGAATGTGACTATACACCCAGTATTAAATGGGGTTGCCCAGGATTCATTCATACAAGGCGATGTTGACCATTACAATCCCAACTATGGGACTACTGGTTTTCACTATTTAATCCCGAATGCTAAACTCAAAGCGGGATCGAATACAGTTACATTCTATGCTACTGATACGAATCCAAGTGACGGTAGATCGCCGGTAATCTCTCAGGAGGTCATTGCTGGCACGGTTGAGTTGGGGAACGTCAATGATATGTCGTTTGGGAAAATGGCATTAACCGGAGCCGATACGACACTCAGTCGGGATGGAACTTGGGGATTGAACGTTACTGATTCGCGGATGAAAAATAGTACGTGGCAGCTCAATGCCTATGCAGACCCCTTAATGACTGATGCAACACAGACAGCCGTTAGCACAAAGCTGGATGGTTATCTGGTCTACCCAGATGCTAATGGGGTAGATGAACCACTGGGAACATCACCGGGGACCGCGACGAAGATTGCGAGTGGTACTTCTGGCGACACAACTACGACGACAAACATTGCCAGCGATTGGACAGACAATTCGGGCATTCGATTAGTCGTTGGCGGGGGTGCCACAGCGGGGAGTTATTCCGGAAATATTAATTGGACATTTGTTAATTCTGAACCGACTACTTAACATGAAAGAGCATCACTCGTTATTTTGACGGGTGATGCTCTTTTGTTTAAACATGCGCAGACAGAGGGATGACGCTCTGATAGTTGAACGTTACATATGTTGAATAGTGAATAGAAAAGATTAAATTTGTGGCTACTTTTAAAAAGCTAATGTTGGGCAATAAGGTGTCTTAGAACGCTTGTGTACCCCGGCATAGGCTAGGTATAAAATAATTGATATGCTTTCTTTCAAACGTTATGCAATTGATGGTATACTGGGGTCATTATGGTAGCGGAGCATTTAAAGGGTGACCAGTTACGGGTAACAAGTAAGTTCAGTAACATTACCTGCAAATAGTGAGTGTTAAAATTGGACGCTTTGAAGACATGGCTGACTACTATGTTTGAATTGAGACAGGTAAAGAGAGTGGCTATAGGGAATAGGGTATGAGGGGGAATCGCAATGAGTTTTAAGAAGAGGTTGTTGCAGTGGGGGGCAGTCTTGAGTGTTATGGGGCTGGGAGTGGTCTTATCGGGGGTATCAGCTAAGGCTGCCCCGAGTGCGGGACCGTTTTATACTGCAACAGATGCGTTGGCAAACGCACCACAGGGGACACCAATGGCAGATTACTTTTCGTTTGCGCAGAATAGTTCGGTTAGCTCCAACTCAGCTGGGGTTGTCTCAGCTACCAGTCCGGTTGCCGGAATGACTAATAATGCGGTGCGGATTACGGAAGATAAGACTGGGCAAACCGGAGCTATTTGGTCAACCAAAGAATCATTTGATCTATATAAAAATCAAACGGCATCAATGTGGATTTTTGCCAGTGGTGCCAAGGGAGCGACACCTGGCGATGGCATGGCCTTTGTGCTACAGAATGCGGGAGATACCAACCAGTTCTCCGGCAATGGGGAATCGCTTGGTGTTTGGGGCATTGATCCTAAATCGAAGACGGCGCAAACTGGAACCTTAGCCAGCACAGCCATTCAGAATAGCTGGGCGCTTGAATTCGATACGTTTAAAAATAACGCGGCGCCAACTACTGGATGGAACGTCACCGCTAGCAAGCCTTCAGCGTTTGATTTGGGGTCTGCTTATCAAAAAGTTGATGAAGATGGACCAATTGGAAACAGTGTTAGTATTGGTGGTGCACACATTGCGTCTAACTATCCAGGAGATAGCAATTCCTATCAAGCAATGGGGCCTGTTTCAGGCTATGGTCCAGGTGATTGGCTTTCATCAAAGTACTATTACTATGGGTTAACCCATCTGGGCTATCTCCCGGTTGCGACAAGTTTAGCGGATTATAATTGGCATCACATCACGGTTGACTATCAAGCGCCAGCGACTGCGGGTGCTCAGGGAACGATGACTTATAGCTATAATGACAAGAATCCTCAGACCGGGTTACCACAAGCCACATCCTCAGTTAGGTCGGTACCGATTAATCTTAGTCAATTTCATTTGAGCACGGGACAGTCTAGAATTCGCTGGGGATTTACCGGTTCAACGGGTGACAGTAGTGAAAGTAATTTAGTCGTCTTTGACCAAATCCCCGGGCAAACTAAGACGACTGCTTCGGCAGGGATGACGTGTGAAAAAGACGGTCAACAAGTTGACGTAACTGATGATGGTCAGACTAGCATTCCGGGTGGGTCTAACGTCACGTTAAATTACAACGCACAGCGAACCAGTGGGGATACCGATTGGAAGGGCTTGAATGCGGAACTCAAGGTTCCAGACCACGTTACGTTGGATGGTACCGCGAAAATCACCTATGAGGATGGTAGTACCCGCGAGGCAACCGTGACCAAACAAAGTGATGGTTATGCTAACGTGAACTTAGCCCAAGATGGCTCTGCTGACGGGTTAACGTTGTCTGGGATAGACGGCGTGAAGATCGCCATGGGCGGAAAGGCGCAAAATCCGACGAGTGGCAACACTTACAGTAGTGGGTCAGATTTAACCAGTTACTTTAAGGGAACCAACGCTGTTTCGACGGCGGCAACACCGGCTTTCACGATTACACACGAAGATATCCCAGCATTAGTATTAGCGATGGATCAGACGCAGGTAAATGTTAACGTGGGACAAGATGCAAAAATTACTGGTAAAATTACGACAACGGATGGCTCAACGTTGACCAATAGTAAAGTAGTACTGAACCCGTATTGGGCGCCGGTTGGTGCATCGGCAGCTACCTTAATGTCTCCGATTACGTTGAGTGATCAAAATCCGGCTAGTGGTTTTTCGTTTACCTTTCCCTCCAACAGTTTGAGCGCCGGAACCTATACGTTGTACGTGTTTGCGAAAGACAATGCGACGAATAATCTGACGAGTGTTATCCCGATTACCGTCGTGGTTGGGAATGTAGCTTTCGGCAGTAACTCAGGTGATCTGACTTATCAGTCGCAAATCAGCGGGTCCAAGCAGATCGTTGAACGTGCCGATCCCGATTGGACATTTAACATTAATGATACTGTGACCAAGGGGACGGACTGGCAGCTTTCTGCCAAAGCGTCTGCGTTAACCTCAGACACGGATGGTAGTACGCTAGATGGCCAGTTAGTTTATAGTAATGATGGCACCAACATGCAACAACTATCACCAACGGCCGATACAATTATTACGGATCACAAGTCAGATGGGTCAAATACACCGTTTAATATTGCTAGTGATTGGCAGGACAACACTGGGATTTTACTCCAGCTGAACGGCGGCGCCTTGGTGGGCAACTATCAAGGTAAGGTGACCTGGACGTTGTCTAATACGGCAACGACGCAATAGTTAAGTGAGTAGCTGACAGTTATAGCAAATTCACGATATGGCTCACCCCATCGACTTAGTTGATGGGGTGATTTTTGAAAGCGTCTAGCTAAGTGCCAAAGGTGGATGTAGCTCTATTACACCTGGCTTGGTAAGGATTGTGAGCGCAAAGTTTGGTGAACGTGGGCGTAATCCCCGGTAGTCCAGTAAATAGGAATGGGTGCACACTTTAATTTGACTATGTAGGTGCTATACTATGTTTGATGGAAATGATCACGTTTCTATAGAATTTAAGTGGCTAAGATGACAGGTTCTATGATAATAAATTAAAAAGTGCATCAGCCGAAATACTGGTGTTCCGAACGGCCTAAGATTACCGTTCACAAATCGTACGAAGGAAGCTTAACGATGAAGTTAAGGAGAAAAATCTTATTCGGGTTGCTTGTTGTAGGCACGCTGGGGGCTTGGCAGACTGTGATGTCGGCTAGGGCTAGGGCCGCTACTGATCCAACAGCTGTGATGCAGACAGCGCCACAGGGACTGGAGATTTCTGGTAAGGGGTACTTTGATGTGCCCGCTACTATCGGTACCAATAATATAGCCAATGCTGCTAAAATATTACCGAATTCCGGGCGATCCTCCCTAGCACCGATGGATGGCGTTCAGCTCTCGGCATATGGTAATCATGATACTGGGGGCGCCGTTTGGTCTCACAACAAGTCCTTCGACATGTATCAGAATCAGCGGGCTTCCATGTGGATTTATGTTAGTGGGGTTCTCGGACAACAAGTTGGTGACGGCATGGCCTTTGTTCTACAGAATGATGGGGACGCTAATGAGGGAAATCAAGCGTTTTCTGGTATTGGAGAGTCTCTGGGTGTTTGGGGTGTTGATCCCAAGTCAGATACCAACAATGCAATTGCTAGTACGGCTATCAAAAATAGCTGGGCGTTAGAGTTCGATACACGCCTCAATCAAACCGCTCCTGGTACGGGTTGGAACATTAGCAACAGTACGCCCGATGATTTTGATAATGGGCAAGGCTATGGCTATAGCGGGACGGATGGGGCAACGCCTACCGAAGATATTACTAGTCAACACTTGGCATCCGGATATCCAGGATTGAGTAGTACCTATACGAGTACTGGGCAGAATGCTTTTTTCTCGAATGATATTTTGAATCTCTTTCATACCGGCTATTACTACACACAAAAGCATATTGGACTGATCCGAAGTGCCGATGGGGATGACATCATTAGCGATGCCGCCTGGCACCACGTGGTTATTGACTATAAAGCACCAACCGATGGCGGCACCACTGGTCAGATGACCTACACTTATAATGATGAGGATCCCGCTACCGGGGGTGCTACCAAGTCGTCTGAATCGGTGACAGAAGATATTGACTTAGGTAATTTGGGGGTTAGTGAAGCTGATCCAGACGTATACTGGGGCTTCACGGGATCCACTGGGGACACAACTAACAGCGATTATCCCGACGAAGGTACCGAGACGAGTCTAGTCGTCTTTGAACAGGTGCCAACGCAGGTTGAGGCTAAGTCAGATGCAACAATGACCGACGTTACGCAGGATAAGACGGTGACGAGTGGGTCCACATTTGTTAAGGGCAATGATCAGATACAACTCAAGTATAATTTAAGTGATCAGAGCGCCAATCGCGACTGGAACGGGATTAATGCCAAACTAAAGGTGCCGGACGGTGTGACACTGAGTAGTGGCAGCTACACGATTGGGTCGGGCGCCGCTAAGAGTTTCAGCACAACACCGGCGACGGATGGTTACGTTGATGTTAGCTTGGGTGACCTGTCTGCGGCAACGAGTAAGACGGCGACAGTCACGCTGAATGGGGCTGTCACTAATAGCACAGCGAGTCATGCCGTAGCCACCAGCAAATTCATTGGGAGCAATGCCATTACTACGGCAACCACGCCTTCTTTTAGTGTCACCAAGTCACCGCTCACATTAACCTTAGATGATGACAGGAAAGCACAGTCTGTGAATGCCGGTGCAACTGCTGGTGCAACAGTCACGGGAACGCTAAATGTGGCGGATAGCACGGTCGCTAATAATGATGTGACCTTACACGCGACGTGGGATGGTCAAGACGAGACTTTACCAACTGGCGATGCGCATCCCACTGGTAGTGGTACAACACGGACATTTAGTGTGACTGTTCCGGGGAGTCAACTGACTACGACACCAAATCCCCATGCGCTAGCGCTTTATGCGACGGATGGGACCGATAATTCTAATACGGTTTCCGCCTCCCTGACAATTGGTCAGATTAAATTAGGGGATACTTCAGCAACGTTGACGTTTATGCCGACATTTCTGAATGGGCGTAGCCAGACTGTGATGCGAGATGGCAGTTGGGACTTAGATGTTGATGATACGTTGACGAAGGGGAGTACCTGGCAACTTAGTGCGCAGACGGATGGCCTGTACCGCGATGATGTTGATGCGCCGGGAAATAAGCTAAGTGGCAATCTCATCTATAAGAGTAGCTCGACGGCGCAATCACAGACATTGGGGACAACTGCTGTGAACATTGATACGGGCAGTTCAGATGGTACCGAACAGACCACCGATGTCGCCAGCGGTTGGAGCGGTGATACCGGGCTTTTACTAGATGTGGATGGCGACGCAACCCAAGGAACCTACAGCGGTAAGATTCAGTGGACACTAACGGCCGCGCCGTGAGTGTGAACAGATTCGTTGAAATTGAGCAATTCATGAATCACCTGCAGAAATGTGGGTGATTTTTTGGTGCGTGTTGGTTGAACTGAAACGCTTAAGAAAACGATTACATTGCCACTAAAGCCCCCTTTAGTGGGTTGGTAAGTTTGGTTAACAGCATAACTTAAATTTCCTTGGGGTTTTACGCCATTTTGATGGGGTTCACAATTATTTTTCTATAACGTTTTCGCTTATCATCGTATAATTAATTTAGATATTGAGCCCAGAAGTAATCAATGAACAAACCTAATGACACTTGAAAGTATTATTTGGTCAGTTGCCTTATGGCGGGGCCAGTGTGGGCCTGATTGGGACAACGCCATTATGCGGATGGCAATTTTAACAGCATGAACCAGAATTTAAAAGTTGAGGGATTATATCATAGCGTTATTGTGTGGTTTTTGAGCAATGGGGGGCTATCATATGCAATTTAGGAAAGGAATTATGACGCTTGTGGGAGTTGCGATTGCGCTGGGGGGTGTCTCGCTTTACACCGGGGAGACAGCTACGGCTGATCCAATGGACAGTGCGCCGCAAGGCATTCAAGTTCAGCACAATGCTTATTTTAATCGGCCCTCTCTTTTGGGCACGACCGGGCTAGAGAATCAAGCTAAATATCTGCCAGTAACTGGAAATGCGAATCGGCTACCGATGGATGGTGTTCAACTCACGGCGTACGCGGATAATCATGACACTGGCGGCGCCATCTGGTCGAATGATCGCTCATTTAATCTGTATAAGGATCAACGGCTATCAATGTGGATTTATGTCAGTGCAGATATTACTTACGGAACTGTTCCCGGGGAAGGTATGGCCTTCGTGTTACAAAATGACAGCAATAATGAGTTCTCCGGCGCTGGTGAATCCTTAGGCGTTTGGGGAGCAGACCCGAAATCAACGACTGGGGGACTTGACACCATTAAGGGTACAGCAATTCAGAATAGCTGGGCCGTTGAATTTGATACAAGACTGAATCAAACTGATCCCTCTGTAAAGTGGCCGGCTACGCTAGGTATAGCAAACTGGAACTTGGATGATAATGATTCGGATGCTTTTGATTTGGGCGATAGTTATGGGTATGGAAACCAGACGGGAAACTTGGGGACAGCCCAGACGATTAAAGGGGAGCACATTTCGTCCGGCTATCCGGCAGGTGATAACACTTATTCTGATTACACTTTAACGGGTAAAAGGTTGGACGGCCATACGATCTTTGGGAACTCTTATACAACTGGAAAGTATCACTATTATAAGCAAAATCAATTTGGGTTGATTACGAGCTCCAGCACGTTGCTCTCAGATCAAAATTGGCATCACGTCACGATGGATTATAAAGCACCAACTGATGGCGGTACAGAAGGGAAAATGAGTTATTATTTTGATAATGTGAATTCTGCAACGGGAGCGCCCGACGCGGTCAATAATCAGGTGACGACTGTGCCGATTGATACGACAAAACTTAACGCAGCTGCGACCGATGGTAAGGTTTTCTGGGGAATGACAGGATCTACAGGACTCTCAAATGATGCTTCGGATTATCCATCTAATGGTACCCAGAATAGCATGGTTGTTTTTGAACATGTCCCAGGACAGGCCAACGCGAGTGCAACGGCAAAGCTGATCAATGAATCTGATGATAATACAGAAGTTACTTCTGGCAAGTCAATTTACGGGAACAGTCAGGTTCGGTTAGCGTATACGGTTAATTACGACTCTGGCGATACGGATTGGACAGATGTGGTCTCCCAGTTGCACATTCCTAAGGGCATTGAAGTAACTTCCGGAACTATTCAAAAGCCTGGCAGCACGACTCCCACAGCTGTTGATATGAGTGGCATCTCTGGTAAAGGCGCAACGGGGCAAAGTTTGGCTGTCGACGTTGGAACCTTGAGCGCTACGAATAAAACGGCAACCATTACACTGGAGGGGAAGACACTAAACGATAAAGCCTATTCGGTGCCTGATACCACGTCCAATTTTGTTGGAACGGGAACGATGGCCAGTGCGACGGTTAATAAATTCAGCATCAAGCAACAGGCTTTGGCACTTGATGTAGATAAAGATGCGATCAATGTCAATCAAGGCCAGGATTTGAACGCAACTGGTAAGGTCTCTAGAGCCGATGGGACGGTCTTAAAAAACACAGATGTCAAACTTTATCCGACCCTAACGGACGATCAGGGAACCACGACTTCACTACCAACGACTACGCTGAGTGACACAAATCCAGCGAACGGATTTACGTATAACTTGGCTGCAAGTACGTTGCCAGCTGGAAAATACACGTTAAAGTTAACCGCGGTAGATGGTAGTAGCAATATGTCGAATACCCAATCGATTGCGATCGTAATTGGTAACGTTGATTTTGGAAATTCTTCCGGCGATCTGAATTACGATGCAACTCTAAATGGCTCGGAGGAGATTGTCAGTCGGTCTGACGCAAATTGGTCATTTAATATTAATGATACGGTGACTTCCGGTACGACTTGGAAACTGTATGCTAAAGCAACGCCACTGTCACTAAATTCAGCACCAGAAACAACGCTGGATGGTCAGTTGATCTACAATGATGGAACTGATGAATATACGTTATCCGATTCTACGCAGACGTTAATCACTAACCATGTCTCGGATGGGTCAAATACACCAGTGAACATTGCAGATAATTGGGACAGTAATTCTGGAATTTTACTTAAGCTCAATGGTGGGGCCATGCAAGGGAAATACAACGGGACGGTTACCTGGACGTTGACGAATACACCATAGTGGAATACGACGAAGAGTCAAGGGGATGCTGTAAAATATGGCATCCTTTTTTGTTAGTGCTAGTTTAGCAAACATCATACTGATTAACTACCTTTATCTGCTAAAAGTGGGATATAAATTTTGTGATGAATTTCGCCATAAATATTATTATATCAGCGATCTTTAGCTAAATCGATAGATAATGTGCTATACTAATCGAAAATGATATTGGGTATTGCTATTAAACATGCCTTACCATAAAATTTATTATAAAATGGGTGGCGCAAGATTTAATTATGGTAGGTAGAAGCAAACGATTCGACTGATCAATCTGGTAAGCTAAGGGGAGGTTACTTTGGAAATTCGTACGCTATTATTGGGTGTCGTGGCCGTTGGATTAGGATTTGTGTTTTGGGGTAATTCTATGGCGGCTAAAGCGGAATCTATTTCGATTCCTAAGGCCTCAGCGCCAGAAGGCTTAACCATTGATAGTTATTTTGAAAGGGGACACATAGACAATAATTCAGCTAATGTAATTGGGACTAGTCGTGGTGATCACCAGGCAGTCTTATTGACTGATGGCGCGAATCAGTTAGGCACGATTTGGACTAGTGACGTGGCTAAAATGAATATGAGAGAAAATCAAACGGCTTCAATGTGGATGTATTTTGGCAATGGACAAAGGCCTGGTGATGGGATGGCATTTGTCATTCAAAATGGGGGCCTTGAAGCTAGTGCTATTGATCATACGGATGAGGCTAATCCCATTGCAGCTCGGGGTGAAACTTTGGGTGTCTGGGGAGCGGATGCCAACAATCAGTATCGAACAACGCAAGCACTCGCGGCGACAGGCATCCAAAATAGTTGGGCGTTGGAGTTTGACACGTTTGACAATCGACTGCCCAACGGGAGAAGCGCGCCTAGCAATGATGCTGGTTGGAATAATTATTTTTCACAACAAGGGTCGTCTGCAACGCAATTCGATTCAGATATGCGTAGTGGTTATCCTCATATTGCCTCTAATTATCCGGGAGAACCGGGGACTTATAAAATTATCAATAGGAACTTAAGCTGGAGTGAAGGGGGATTCCTTGGCTGGGGCAGTAAGCATAAAACGGCCTCCTACCGTTATGCGACAATGGCTCATCAAGGCGCCATTGTTGACGGTTTTGCATTGCTACGTAACGATGGTGGAGCGTGGAAGCATCTAACCTTGAAGTGGCAAGCCCCTAAAGCCAATTCGACTGTCGGAAAAATGACCTACGCGTTTAATGATAAGAATCCAGTAACCGGCGCTAACTTAACCGCAGGGGTGTCAACGAGATCTGTACCAGTCGATCTTACAATGTTGCATCTAGGTCCGGATAAGCGTGTTCGCTGGGGATTCACGGGATCAACTGGTGATAATTTTGAGAATAATTTAATCGTCTTTGAACAGGTTCCCGGGTTGGTTGATGTCGATGCTACTGCCAGATTAGTTGATAATTCGCAAGCGAATATGGTCATTCAGAGTCCCAGCAACAAGGTCTACACGGGGGACCGACTGACGTTGAAGTATCGACTGACCTATCGTGGCGGGCGGGACGCCTGGCAGGATATTCAGAGTAAGCTGAATTTACCCAAGGATATTGCATATGACTCGGCTGCGGTGACCTATGATGACGGCAGGCTTGCAGAGACCATTGCCGTTAATTCAGATGATATCAGTGGTCAAACGGTCAGCCAGAAGCTTGCACGAGCTCTTTCACAAAATAAGGCTGGTGGGGAAACGGCCAGTGCGACCATCACCCTGACCGGAATGGCTACTAGTCAGACAGCAACACCTAAAAAGCCGGATGTGGTGGTGCCAAAAACCAGCCGATTTGAAGGGACTAATGCGATTACCCAAGCGACAACGAGTGGCTTTCAGGTCGTATCTGGAACGGCAGGGAAACGTGTGATGACAATGGCATTGACCGGCGATCATGTTGTTGCTGGTTCCCAAAACCAAGTCGGACGACAGGCCCTGACGACAGCTGCTGACGTCAGAATTACGGGAAAGGTCGTCTATCAGGATATCAATCATGCCGCGATTACGGGTAAGACACTGACTATTCAGCCAAGATACAACGGTGAAAATTTACAAACAACAATAGTTTCGGATGATGATCGTGATGGGATTTATGACTTTTCTTATACTATTCCGGCAACTGCACTGATTGGTAGCAGCAGTCATAGCAACGTTCTCGAATTATTTGCAACTGACATTTCGGATCATCTTAGTGCGGTGAATAATCTGCGCTATACGGTTACGGTTAAGAATGGGACCCGAAGTCTCTCGGTCAGCTCTTTTGCAACTTTTAATGGCGATAATCCCCAAAGGATGACCGGGGCTGCTATGCGGCTCCGACCCGATAATAACTGGTCTGTCAAAGTTTTTGACTCCATGGGTAAGGGTGATGTTTGGACGCTGCAGGCGAGTGCATCACCGGTAACATCGCGATTACGCGGTGGGCTTTTAGCGGGCGACCTGAAATATGTAGATGAAACTGGCACTGAAAATAGTTTGACGCAGGGGACCGTGGATATTGAGACGCACCAAACGGTCGCAGATGATGACATTCTGGACATTGCGGATTCTTGGAAGGAGCGGCCTGACCGAGGACTATTTCTTGATGTTAGCGGCGATGCACAGCAGGGACAGTACATGAGTCGTATTAAATGGACATTTGCACAAGTTCCAGTAACCGTATAGATGCAAGCCACGAAAAAATGCAATGACCATGGTTACCAACCGTAGTTAGCACGCAAAGGTCATTGCATAGGATTGATTTCAGTTACTTAAGTTCATCCAGCCAAGCTGGCAGAGCGGTTGCAAGTTCCTGATAAGTTAACTCGAACTTGTGCGTATACCAAGGGTCGTCAATGGGATCTCCTTCACGTCCTGGTATGATGTCGAGGCAGAGCTTGACCTTGGCGGCATCTACGCGATTAGGGGCCATTCGCTGTAGGTTAGCCACGTTGGCGTGGTCCATGGTGATGATGGTATCGGCCCAATCAAAGTCCTCGGCAGTGATTGGGCGAGAACGGTGCTGACTGGCATCGAGTCCATGGGCGCGCATGGCTTTGAGTGCGCCAGGATGGGGATGATTACCCTCTTCTTCCGAACTGGTGGCAACTGAGGCGACTGCGAATTGACCGGTGAGTTGGTGCTGTTCAAGTAAGTCGTTAAAGATTGCTTCAGCCATGGGGGAACGACAGATGTTACCTAAGCAAACAAAAAGCACGTGCTGCATGGGAAACCTCCTAATTATTGGTAAAGCCAGGCATACATACTGGAGTCTGGTTTTAGCCTTTGTTATGATGAGTGTACCAGAAATTTTGAGAAGGAGTGATAGATATGGCCTGGATTATTTTAATTATCGTGTTAGCTATCTTGGTAATTTGGTACGTGAGCGCCTACAACGGTCTGATTAAGACCCGGACGTACGTGCAAGAATCTTGGAGTCAGATTGATGTACAGTTGAAGCGGCGGAATGATTTGATTCCGAACCTGGTTTCCACAACCAAGGGATACGCCAACTATGAACAGGGAACATTGAAAAAGGTGGTCGAACTCCGGAATCAATTAACTGCGATTCCTGCCGATGACCATCAACAAACGATGGAAGTTTCTAATCAATTATCCACTACCCTGCGGTCCTTATTTGCTTTATCTGAAAATTATCCAGATTTAAAGGCTAATACGCAGTTTACACAGCTGATGGAAGAATTGACCAACACTGAGAATAAGATTGCCTATTCCCGCCAGCTGTATAACAGTTCTGTGGCTAAGCTGACGTTGATGATCCAATCGTTCCCAAGTAACATTGTCGCTAAAGTTCACCACTTTCAGGTCAGCGAATACTTGCAAGTTCCTGAAGAGGAGAAAACGACTCCCAAGGTTAACTTTGACGACTTCAACCAATCCAATAAGTAGGCGATAAGATGCTCTTTGAACAAATTGCCAGAAACAAGCGACGTACCGGCTACGTCATGTTTGGCTTTGGCCTATTGGTCTTAGCCATCGGTGCGGCTCTCGGTTATCTGTTCTGGAACAACTGGGAGTCAGGTGCCATTATTGCCGCGGTTGTTGCAGTCATTTACATGCTCATCATGATCGGTCAGTCGACCAACGTGGTGATGAGTATGAATCACGCGCGCGAGATTACCGATGTGAGTCAGGCCCCACAGCTGTGGCACCTCATTGAAGACATGGCAATGGTTGGTAAGGTACCAATGCCGCGCGTGTTCATTATAGATGATCCCAGTCCGAATGCGTTTGCGACCGGGAATAGTCCAGAGAAATCTGCAGTTGCAGTCACGACGGGAATTCTTGATCGCTTAAACCGGGAAGAACTCGAAGGGGTAATCGGGCATGAGATTTCTCACGTCCGCAACTACGATATTCGGTTACAAACGATTGCGTTGGCGTTATCCGCTGCAATTGGGATGCTGGTCAATTTTGCTAGCAACTGGTTGTGGTGGGGTGGCGGTCGTCGGCGTGATAGTGACCGGGATTCCGGTGGCAATGCCATTGCATTAGTCATTTCCATTGTGTTAGTCATCCTGGCGCCGCTCGCTGCCAGCATTGCGCAGATGGCGTTATCCCGGAATCGAGAATATCTCGCCGATGCCTCCAGCGTCGAGCTGACACGGAATCCACAGGGCCTGATCGATGCACTACGGAAGATTGATGATAGTGAGCCAATGAAGGCCGCGGATCCGAACAGTTCAGCACTATACATTGGGGATCCCTTTAAAAACAAGCACCGCTTGGGTGACTTATTTGCCACACATCCACCAATCGCTGATCGCATTGCGCGCCTCGAAAAAATGTAAAAATAAAGGTGCAGTTTTTACGTGAGTTTCGTAGTACAATTAACAGTGAGATCAGGGGAAAGAGTGTAAGGCTATGCGTGGAAATTTTGTGTATTTGAGTTTAGAACCCGTGACGAATATGATCTATTCGTTGGGGATATCACCGGCTGATTTTTTAAATGGGATCCCAGCGATACCCAATCAGCTCCTTTTGTTAAATGATGAATCTGGGAGCGACGTTGAGATTAATCCCCACACGCGTCTGCAGACCATCACGGGTCAAACTCAGATTCGGCGCTACTTGCTGGCGAAGCACGAATACGCTGTTAAATGGGTAGATTATGCTCACGGTGATGACTTGGATTTCCTGTTACCAGCAGAAATTGCCGAGCTCCTGTATCTGGCCCATATGGAAACGCATATTCGGACACCGTTCTATGCGAAATTGCAGAACGACTATGCCTATTTAACGTTACGCGATGGCTTCTACAAAACATATTACCGCAACCTGCCAAACTTTGATCACGTGTTGGAAGTTAGTATCAAGCGGCATCTGCGCGCGATGCATAACAATCGCTGGGTATTTGCCCGGCCCTTGGCAATCAGTGACGTTCCGCATGAGATCCTGATGCAACTCGTCCAAGGACTGTTAGATGGCACAATCATTGCCTTCGATCAACTGGTCGAACGGCACCGTACCTACGTCATTCCTGTACGAGCGATTACCCATCCAGAGCGGCAAAACACCTGGTACTCGCAAGAAGAGGTGTATGCCGACTCTCGTGAGGTGGCAAGCTTGCGTTACGATCTGACCACGCGTGAATGGGCATTAAGCATTCACGATAATCAGGTATTCAGTGATGTTAAAGACTTAATCTAAAAGTGTCAAAACCATCGATGGCTTAACGGCTGTCGGTGGTTTTGTGCGTTAAGGCTCCCCAAAATCTGACGAGTTTTAAGCTAGTCCGTTAGAATTCATGGTATAATGAGTCTCAGTATTTCATTTCGACACTATTGGGGAGGCTGACTAACTTCCTCGACACTAACTTAAGGCGGAAGGGCGTTACGCTCTGCCCGTTACATAGGAGCATAAAACATGAAGATGCAGCTTGCTGAAATTGCCCATGCAGTTGGGGCAGTCAATGATTTCGAACAATGGCGGAGTATCAGTGTCACCAGTGTGGCATTTGACAGTCGACACCTCCAACCCGGAGGCCTCTTTATTCCGCTGACGGGTGAACAGGACGGCCATCAATTTATTCAGTCGGCCATCGATCATGGCGCTGCCGCAACGCTCTGGGCTAGGGACTTAGCGACGGCCCCCGCCGACTTCCCTGTGATTCAAGTTGCTGATTCGCTGAAGGCACTCCAGGCATTGGCCCAGTACTATCTCACGAAGATTAATCCTCGGGTGGTTGCTATTACTGGAAGCAACGGGAAGACGACGACTAAGGACATGATTGCCAGTATCTTGGCGACCCAGTTCAACGTGACCAAGACCCACGCCAACTTCAATAATGAAATTGGGGTACCAATGACCGTGCTCTCTATGGAACCGAACACAGAAATGTTGGTCGTGGAAATGGGAATGGACCGGCCGGGTCAGCTCGACTTTCTGAGTAAGCTGGTTGCGCCCGATATTGCCGTTATCACCATGATCGGTGAGGCCCACATTGAGTTCTTCGGGACCCGAGACAAGATTGCTGATGCCAAGATGGAGATTACCCATGGTCTCAGCGAGGATGGCATCATCGTTTATAATGGTGACGAGCCATTGTTACGTGACCGGACGGCTAATCTGAATCTTCGAAAACGGACCTTTGGCCAACGTGAGACGACTGACCTGTTTGCGACTAATATTGAAGCAACGTCAACCTCTACCAGTTTTACCACTAACCTCTGGCCTGATAAATCCTTTACAATTCCAATGATCGGGACGTATAACGTGAATAATGCGTTGGCGGCCTTGTCAGTGGCCAATGTTTATCGGATTCGGCCTGAGAATGCACAGAAAGCACTTGCAGCTGTTAACTTGACTGAGAATCGTGCTGAATGGGTCAAGGGGACCGTCGGTGAGGATATTCTTAGCGATGTTTACAATTCCAATCCAACGGCTGTGAAGCAGGTTTTAGCGGCATTTTCGCAGACCCCAGTAGTTGGCAAACGTTATGCGGTTCTTGGCGATATGCTGGAACTTGGAACTCAGGCGGATGCGATGCATGCCGATGTTGCCAGTGCCATTGATCCCGATAAGATTAGCCACATCTATCTGGTCGGATCGCACATGATTGCGTTACAAAAGCGTTTGGCACAAGAAAAGCCGGATTTGCCGGTCACCCATTTCAATGCGAAATCCTTGCCAGCGCTTACATTGGCGCTTCAGGATATTCTGACGGCGGATGATCAGATTTTGTTAAAAGGATCGCACGGGATTCATTTAGAGCAAGTATTAGCGGCGCTACAGGAGTCGAAAGAAAAATAAATATTCATGTAAGCAGTTTCCACGAGTCGTGGGAGTTGCTTATTTTGTTTCCCCGTTGTATGATGGCTTAGTTGCTTATTTAGAGAAACAAACTTACCCCGCCTTAGCCAATCGTTAATCGCATCATGGAAAACGGATTTTTTCCAAGATTTATGAGGCACTGAGGCGATGCACCTATTAGGAGGAAATTATTTTTGAAGTTTAAAGAACTGGGTCTTTCTGAAGACCTACTGAAGGCTGTTACGACAGCAGGTTACGAAGAAGCGACCCCAATTCAAGCCGAGACAATCCCCATGGTTTTGGCTGGTCAAGACGTTATTGGACAAGCCCAAACCGGGACAGGGAAGACTGCGGCATTCGCCTTACCAATTCTTGAAAAGATTGATAAGAAGAACGAAAACGTACAAGCGCTGGTTGTATCCCCAACACGGGAACTGGCTATTCAAACCCAAGAAGAAATTTATAAATTAGGCCGTAACGAACGGGCAAATGTCCAAGTTGTTTACGGTGGTGCTGACATTCGTCGGCAAATCAAATCCTTAAAGAATCATCCTCAAGTCGTTGTTGGGACGCCAGGTCGTTTACTTGACCACATCCGTCGCCACACCTTGAAGTTGGACCATGTTCAGATGTTAGTTCTGGATGAAGCCGATGAAATGCTAAACATGGGTTTCTTGGACGACATTGAAGATATCATCAAGCAATTGCCAGAAGCGCGTCAAACGATGCTCTTCTCCGCAACGATGCCACCAGAAATCAAGCGGGTTGGGGTGCAATTCATGCACGATCCTAAGCACGTGAAGATTAAGGCCAAAGAATTAACGACCGACTTGATCGATCAATTCTACGTCCGTTCTCGTGACTTTGAGAAGTTTGACGTGATGACCCGTTTCTTTGATGTACAAGATCCAGATTTGACCATCGTCTTCACCCGGACGAAGCGTCGGGTTGACGAACTTTCCAGTGGCTTGCAAGCTCGTGGCTACAACGCTGCTGGGATTCATGGTGATTTGACGCAAAAGCGCCGGACCCAAATCATGAACGAATTCCGTCATGGCAAGTTGGATATCTTGGTTGCGACCGATGTTGCAGCTCGTGGGATTGACATCAACGATGTGACCCACGTGTACAACTACGATATTCCGCAAGATCCAGATAGTTACGTTCACCGTGTCGGCCGTACCGGTCGTGCCGGGAAGCATGGGGTTTCCATGACTTTCGTAACGCCTAACGAAATGGATTACCTGCGTGAAATCGAAAAGCTAACGAAGGTGCGGATGCTTCCTTTGAAGCCACCTTCGGATGAAGAAGCACTTGTTAGTCAATTAGGTGCAGCTAAGGATACAATTGCTGACTTGATTAACAAGACGGATACTGAAAAGTATGCGAAGACGGCTGAAGGTCTGTTGGCACAATATGATGCTGAAGACTTGGTCGCAGCTCTTCTGAATGATTTGACTAAGGACAACAATAGCCAAGTTCCTGTTAAGATCACGCCAGAACGTCCATTACCTAAGCGCGGTAGCAAGGGTCACGGTGGTGGCTACCACCATGGTGGCGGCAATCGTCGCGGTGGCAATGGTGGCGGTGGCTACCGTCATCGTCAAGATCGTCGTGGTAACGGCGGTAATGGCGGCGAACATCACGGTTCTCGTGGTGGACATGATTCTTCACGTAGTCATGACTCTCGTAACCATGGTGGCGATCGTAATCGTCGCAGTGGTAACAACGGTGGTCGGCGTTCTGAAGGTGGCCGTGGGTTCACCATTCGGAAAAAAGACTAAATTTAAGATAATTGATTAGAAGGAAGCAACTTTCAGTTAGGCAGACTGGGAGTTGCTTTTTCTTATGCACTTTTTTTAATGCGTTGTGAAAGTGGAACGTGAGCCGTTGTTGTCAAAGTGTTACCTGCTAACCATGCAAAGTATGAAATGCTTTATAAGCAACCACAAAGTGAATTAGACTGACTGATAGACGTTGAAAAATCGGCGGCTCTGAGAGATTGCCATACGCACATAAACGTTATTACAGGAGCAATCATCTAATGAATTATTGGAAAAGGTAAAATCCGTTGATGGCCAATACAACGGGCTTTGTGGTATATTGTGAAACTTATTACCCCACAAATCAATTTATGAGAGTATATTTTCTGTTGTGTTTTATTCCGCGACATGCTATTATTGTCTTATTGAAACAATACGATAAACCTTATCGAGTAAACTGACCCTAGACAAATAACCACGGAGGTTACTAATTATGGCCAATCATTTTGACTTACACGCTGCGACTGCTCTTGCCACTAAGCCAGGACCGTTCATGACCATGATCTTGCCTGTAACTGGTCTGCCGGCAACTGACCGGACTCAGTTCAATAGTTTGCTCAAGGCGGGGAAGCGACAGCTTGAGAGTGTCGCGCCTAACCGTGCGTGGGCTGCGTATGAGGCGTTCTTTGCACCGTACGAACAGGGCCCACTGACTAATGGGAGTGCCCGGGGACTCTTAATTATGGCTGGAGCCACGGAGAGTTATCACTACTGGTTACACACTGCGGTGGCGCCAACCGTGACCGTGACGTATCGGCCGAATATTTTACCAATCTTGCAATCGCGGGACTTGACGAGTGATTATGATCTATTGCTATTGGATAGTAAGGGTTTTGAACTGGCCCAGATTCGCGATGGGCGTCCTGAATTGGTTAACCTACCAGTCGAAGCGCCGACGACCTTGGAAAAGGCGTTGGGGAGCGAGCTTCGCGATCGTGGTCGTTGGCAACGCTCCGCTGGGGACAGTACGCACTACAGCGGAACGGGAACGTTGGATGCCAGTAAGGCTGCCGACCAACGAAACTACTTTATGGCGGTTGATGCTTACGTGAGCCAGCACGTCTCTAATGTTGATCAAGTACCTTTGATTCTCGTTGCTGCCGCCAACAATCAAGGGAATTTCCGCAAGCTTTCGCAGAATGCCTATTTGGACGCCAACGTTCAGGTCGTACAAAATCCGAATCTGGCGGCGGCAAACCAGAGCCTAGTGGCGTTAACGGTCGGCGTAAATAAGCAACGTCACGTCCAGGCCACACAGATTAGACAGGATGCCTATGACAAAGTTCGGCAACAGAATCAAGTTGTGCAGGATCTGGGTACCTTGGCAACAGCTGCGGTGCAAGGGCAGATTGCCAAGCTGTGGGTTCAAGACGATGCGAGTCAGTCCGGTCACTTAACAGAGAGTGGTGCCATGATGACTGCAACGGCTCTGAGTCGACAGAACAACTTGTACAACGACCTCGCGTTGCTGGTCTCGCAACGTGGTGGGCAGGTCGAGGTACTGCCGGCAGATGCAATGCCGACGCGTAGTCCCATTGCTGCACAGTTGCGGATCAGAGAGTCCGTTCAACTGTAGGGTGGTTTGGCGAAAAAAGTGACTTGTAAAGGTGTCGGTGGCTTCCCAGTCGTAGTGGCGGTCTACCGGCACTTTTTGCTGTTTTCATAGATTATCGGGCTGGGTACCTCTACTTTTAAATTGGATTCAAAATGTTGGCTACATTGTTTAAAACGGCCGGCTTACCGTTCATAAAATTTAGGCTGGAAAGCTGTGGGTAGGACGCCGTCAGCCTGAGAAGCGGTCTGCCAGCTCGCTTTGAACCGCCCAACCCGCGTTTCAAAGTCGCCATTTTCCAAGTTAATTCACTTGGACTTCCAATCTTTAGTTGGCTTAAAATAGAGGGTGATAGTCAACACCTTTAGATTAGTTTATGTTTTCGCTTAACCGGTTAAGTTGTAGAGGTTAATTCGGCACAGCTGTGCTAGAATATAACCTAGACATTATGGAGAGGTGACATCATGATCTACGGAACTGGTATCGATATTACCGACTTGGCACGGGTCAGGGACGTTGTGGCGAAGCAGCCACAGTTTTTACAACGGGTCTTGACGCCTGCCGAACTAGACGATTATCACGAATTGCGTGGGCAACGGGCAGTGGAATTTATCGCTGGGCGTTGGTCCGCCAAAGAGTCCTACAGCAAGGCCATGGGAACTGGTATTGGCCGGGAGGTAGGCTTTCAGGATGTTGAGATCCGAGATAACGATGCTGGTCAACCGATTGTGTGCCGACAGCCCTTTGCTGGGCGGGCCCACGTGTCGATTTCCCACACGGCGACCGTGGTCATGACACAGGTCATTTTAGAAAGAGGGCAAGCGTAATGGTAGTTGGGGTACACCGCCCAACGCAATTGGTCATTGACCGGGCTGCGTTACGGCACAACATTCACGCGGAGGTTGAACGGTTAGATCAAGGCTGTGAACTTTTTATGGTCGTCAAGGCTAATGGTTACGGTCATGGGGCAATTCAGGTTGCACAGGCAGCTAAGGACGCTGGTGCTACTGGATTCTGCGTGGCGATTTTGGATGAAGCTTTGGAATTACGGTCAGCCGGTTTTAACGAGCCCATCCTGATCCTAGGGGTGACCTCGCCAGCTGATGCACCGTTAATGGCAGCTGAGAGAATCTCTACGACGGTTGCGGCAACGGACTGGTTGTCCGATGCCCAAGCTTATTTGGATCTCGCAGAACCAACCGCAGAACCCCTACATGTTCATCTAGGCTTGGACACCGGGATGGGACGGATTGGTTTTCGGACAGTCCATGAATTGGCTACGGCGATTGACTTTTTAAAGAGTCATCAGTCAACTCTGGACTTTGAAGGTATTTTTACCCATTTTTCTACGGCGGATAGTCCGGATGACCACTACTTCAAGCAACAAGTTGCTAAGTGGCATGCGCTCACGGATAATCTACCGCATCGGCCCCGTTACGTTCACGTTTCCAATTCGGCGACGAGTCTGTGGCACGCGGCATGTAATGACAATATGGTCCGGTTCGGGGTATCTGGTTACGGCTTGAATCCTTCCGGGACGGCCATCGAAGCGCCATATGCATTACAGCCAGCACTGAGCTTGACTAGTGAGGTGGTCTTCGCAAAGAAAATTGTGGCTGGCGATGCCGTCGGCTATGGGGCCACTTATACCGCTGAACAAGACGAATGGGTCGGAACCGTTCCAATTGGTTATGCCGATGGTTACGAACGCCGATTGCAGGGATTCCACGTGTTGATTGACGGTCAAGCTTGTGAAATCATTGGTCGGGTCTGCATGGACCAATTGATGGTGCGTTTACCCCATGAGTATTCTCGGGGCACAATGGTTACCCTAGTGGGCCAGGATCACGGCGCTGAGATTACGTTGCAAGACGTGGCTGATTACTGTGGAACTATCCATTACGAGATTGCTTGTGGCTTTACCGGTCGGTTGCCTCGGCGGTATCTGAATTAATTTAGACGGGTTATAGTGTCCAGGTTCGGTGATTCGTGGTAAACTATATGAGTCGAGATGTATTCACAACCTAGGAGGAAAATCATGATCCGTTCTCAGCAATTAGACAGACCAGCTTTACGGTTACACATTTCCAAGAGGGTCCGGCGTCAGGCGTTGGTACCGTTGCGGTCGGCTGCAGCTGATAAACTTTCGTTAATTGCAGGGTATCAAGCGATGGCACTCATCAATCAGGATATTGCTCGAATCTTTACGCCGTGCGAAGAAGAAGCCGAGCGGCGATTGACCAAGTTTCGTAGAACACAACATTAAAAACTAGAATAGAATAGTAGATAGGGGATGGCGGCCCATGGCCCGTGTTGAAGTTAAACGCGGTGATGTGTTCTTCGCCGACCTATCACCAGTCGTTGGTTCGGAGCAGGGCGGTATGCGTCCCGTCCTGATCGTCCAAAACAACGTGGGGAACCACTACAGTCCAACCGTAATTGTGGCGGCAATCACCGCCCGGATCGAGAAACCTAAAATGCCGACACACGTCGGTATTTCGGCAGATCGAACCGGCATCGAGCGGGATTCCGTCATTTTGCTTGAGCAAATTCGGACGATTGATAAGCAGCGGTTGAAGGATCAGGTGACCCACTTGGATGTCAAGACCATGGCAGCGGTCGATGCTGCCTTGGCGACTAGCGTGGGCTTGGTGGATAAGTCGAAGAAGAAGCGGAAACGAAGTAACACCCGCACTACATAGAAATTTAGTGACAGTTAAGTTCGGAACTTTTTGTTCTGGACTTTTTTGTTACTACTTTTCGGATGAGCTGTAACGGATCGCCTGCGGTAGGCAACGTTGTCCCACCACCGCCTTACCGGCCGGTATAGTTGACTGAGGAAACATAGATTATGCGTTTAGAAATGTTGTTGACTTATGCTTAAACTTTAGGAACCGTTTGAGTTTGAGATTAGTGATTGAAGTTGACGTACACAATCAAAGCCGGAGGCGGCCGGAGTGCGGCTGTTTTTACCAATTTAGCCGTGCTAATTCCTAGTGTCGCAAGAGTAGCGCAAACATTTTTACTTTCAACCTTTAATCATGCAACAAAAAAATCGCTCCGCCAGTAAGTGGTGGGGCGATTTTTTTGTTGTTGATTTAGCTTTCGTGGCGTAAGTCTTCGATTTCAGGAACATGGAATTCTTTACGTTCGAGGGCTTTGACGATGCGGTCGAGCTTTTCTTCGTCAACTTCGGCGGGGAGGGTAAACATGGTCCGATGAACCAATTCACCTTCCTGGGCGTCTAAACTGATGACGCTGGCAATCGACGTATACTTTGTGATAATCTTAGCCATTCCAGCCAAGTCGCCACGTTCACCGGCAGAAACGACAGTGATCACGTAACTCCCAATGTTCACGTTCCAAGATTGAGATAACATATCCATCAGACGCGTATGGGTCAAGATACCGTAGAAGGCGTTCTTGTCATCTAACACGGCGATGTAAGGTAAGTCCTTGATGGAAAAGAAGACGTTAAAGAAGGCAGCGTTGACCGAAATAAACTTCGTGGCGTTCTTCAGTAATGACGTCACCGGGAGCTGCATGTCGCCGCCCCGAGATTTATGGCGATAGATATGCATCTTATAGATATTTCCCCGGAAGATCTGTCCGGTTTCATCTAGGATCGGCACACATCGATAGCCCGAATCTTCCAAGACTTTCAGGGCCTGTTCCAGGGTGACGTCCTCGCGAACCGTAACTAACCGCTCTTTTGGTTTCACTAGGGATTTTAGCAGCATAGCAGTGACCTCCTAAAATTAGAAACTTCTAATAATCTCCTTTAATAATACCATAGTTCCCCCAATAAATGGTAGCTCTTTTTCGTGAAAGACTCGGAAAGTTTTCCTAAAGAAAGGACGGTCTGAAAGGGATAATGAAAAATATCATAAAAAAGTTGCCATGCACGTGAAAGGGTGCATGACAACTTTTTTAAAAATTCATTAGAACACGATGACAGGTGTTCCAACACTGACGTTCTCATAAACAGACTTAATCTTGGATGGTGGTGTGTTGACACAGCCGTGTGAGCCGTGTTTCTTATACCATGTGCCCCCATATTCGGGTTGCCAAGATGAATCGTGAATCCCAACGCCGGTGTCATCGATTGGCATCCAGTACTTTACCTTGGAAGCGTAGCTGGAACCGTTGTCGTTTTCACCGCGTAACGTGGTGTTGCGTTGCTTACTCCAGATGACCCAGACACCGGTTGGGGTATGGTGAGCCGTCGTTGGCAGGCCAGTTACAACGTCCGTCGAGACCACGAGCTTACCATTCTTGTAGACCCACATGTGTTGGTTGACCTTGTCGACTTCCACGTAGGAATTGCCGATGTCGGTGCCACTATTGTGGTAACCACTACCCTGAATGGCAGGTGTCCGTGACATCCCTTTGCCGGCTAAGACCAGCTTGCTTAGGGTTGGTGTCTCGGATTTGACCTTGATACTCCAGCCATAGAGGCCAGCTTTGACCTTAACCGTGCCACGCTTGGTGGACTTGAAGGTCCGGGTCTTGTTGATAGTGCCATACTTGCTACTGAGCTTGGTCAGGTAGCTCTTGATGGCGGTCGTATTGGTTGCTAATTGACCATCCTTCATAGTCAGCCAACTGGCTAAAGTAGCTGCGGGGATGGTGATCTTGTGACCACTTAACTTGTAGACGTAACTTTCCTTCGTAATGGCAACGGCCTTGTCTTTAGCCGTCTTGAAACTAGTGCTCTTGGTGGTAACTGCGGGTTTGAGATAATCCTTGGAAACGTTGACCGTGGTTTCGCCCTTCTCGATGGCATTGGTGATGGATGTGGCAACTTTCGCTGCATCCAATTGGTTCCCGTTTTGTTCCTTCGTGACCTCATATTGCCCATCTTTATAGGTAAAGGTGGCACTCTTGGCAGCCGTTCGGGTTGTATTCGCCTTAGTCGCAATATTGTCGGCTAACGTTTTGACACTTTCCTGATTGGCGCTGCTGGCATTCAGCTTAATGCTGTCGGCCGTGGCAGTCGTGACATGTGCTGGCCAGGACCAAACGTTTTGCTTGGCAATTAACTGGTGTAGCGCTGTCTTGGATGTGACCTTCAAGTTAACCTTTTGGGTCTTGAAGGTAGCAACGGTCTTGCTGCCGTCCTTTAGGGTTAATTCTTGATTCTTGAGTGCGGACTTGAGTTTCGTTGCCGCTTGATCGGCAGTATTGCCGCCGACATTGACCCCAGCAATCTCGGTATCCTTGAAGAACACCTTGGCTGAAGAATAGTGATAAGCTTGGCCCACGTAAATCGCACCGACCGCGACAATTGCGGTCACGATGCCGATTATGAAGCCGGTTTTCTTTTTCATTGGTAGTGACCTCCTAAAATAAGCCAGTGGAAGGAAAGTCGTCGTCCTTAACGATCACGTCCTAGCATAAACCTAGCTTACTTCAAACTACCTTAAATAACAATCTTACTGCCTAGTTGTTAGCGCTTTCGTAACCAATTAATTTTCTGATGTTAATATTTAAGATTATTGGTGTCGACGGTTACGGCGGTAAAAGGCCTTATCTTTGGACTATAAATTTATGCGCAAGCCATTGGGGGCTTAAACAGTGATAGCTCGGGAATTGGCCCAAAATTTGTGAAGAAATTGTTGGTGTAAGTCATGGTGTTATTCCTTGAGTGACAGGCATTTGGTGACGAATGAATAAGGGGCCAGATATGCAACAGGAAAGAAAATTTGGTAAAAGTCAAAGGAATTCCAAATTTCTTCGGATTTTGACTGGTTTGTCGATTGTAAGGGGACCTGTTAGTATTGACGTACATGGTGGGAGAAACGTCCCAAACCGGCCCAAAAAAAATCGCCGCTCCCGCAGGAACGACGATTTCAAAGTATATTTGATTTACTTGAGGGCAGCTAAACCGTCCTTAGTAACTTGCTTCAAAGTAGCAGCTGACTTAGCCATTAAGTCCTTTTCCTTGTCGGATAATGGAACTTCAATAACACTAGCTAAACCACTCCCGTTAATAACGGCAGGCGTACCGATGAAGATGTCATCTAAGCCATATTCACCGTTCAAAGCAGCGCCGATAGGTAATACGGCGTTTTCGTCACGCAAGATAGCCTTGGTAATCCGCATCAAGCAAGTGGCAACACCGTAGAAAGTGGCACCCTTCTTGTTGATGATTTCGTAAGCTTTGTTCCGCGTGTCGTCTTCGATCTTAGCTAAGTCGTCGTCAGTCACGCCTTGTTCCTTGGCAATGGCCTTCAATGGTTTGGAGCCGATCGTTGCTTCGTCGTATGCGGCGAATTCGGAGTCACCGTGTTCACCCATGATGTAGGCGTCCACGTTCCGTGGGTCAACGTTGAACTTCTTAGCCAAAGCAACGCGTAAACGTGCCGTGTCCAAAGAAGTCCCTGAACCGATAACCTTTTCCTTTGGGAAGCCTGAGAACTTCCAAGTAGCGTAAGTTAAGATGTCAACTGGGTTAGCAGCAACCACGAAGATACCATCGAAACCGGAATCAACAACGGGCTTAACGATTGAAGACAAGATCTTTAAGTTCTTGTTAACTAAGTCCAAACGCGTCTCGCCTGGTTTTTGTGGGGCACCAGCAGTGATGACGACGATGTCAGCATCGGCGCAGTCAGCGTAGTCACCGGAGTAGACTTTCTTAGGGGCAGTGAAGACTTGAGCATCTTCAAGGTCTAAGGCGTCTCCTTCAGTTCTATCTTTAATAACATCCACAATCACGAATTCTTCAGCTAAACCTTGGTTCATCATTGAGTAAGCGTATGAAGAGCCAACGGCCCCGTCACCAACGAGAACTACTTTTTGATGGTTTTTAGTAGTCAAATCCATTCATCTCCTAAATAAATTTTTGACATCAAGGTACGCAAAAATACCCACTTGCAAGTATAACATGTAAACCAGAGTGCGACCACGGCCCGGCTTGAAAATTTGCAAAGACAGCGTTTTCTTTTAGTGAAACGGTTCACCAGGGGCAGAATCGGTGCAGTGACGGGGCGACTATGCTATACTCAGGAATGTTAATTTGGTATCGTTAGAATAATTTGCGCCAGCTGAACGGGGAGAAACGCGACCGTCCAGCTCTTTTGTTTCTAGCTTCCCTTGACTGCCACAACTATTGGTGGGATTAACCGCTCGTCAGCAGGCGATTCGGGATCTAGGCAAGAGTGACAGGCTAAGATTAATTATTTCATATATTAGGCAACTAAGTCTTGTGTGACCTGCCGATGTGCCAGTATGATGGCAGTTGAAGATGCTAATGGCCACTTTAAATAATGAATTGAGATGGTCATTTATGGTTACTAGGAAGTCCATCTACTGAGAAGAAATGGGGTGTTTCTGCCCTTCTTTTCTGGAGGTACGGTAAAATAAATGATGAATATTGCAATGAGAGGGAGAAATTAGTAAGCATGAAAATGATCGTTGGTTTGGGAAACATTGGTCCTCAGTATAATGGGACGCGTCATAATACCGGGTTCATGGTCGTCGATGAATTTGCCAAGCAACACGGGATTGAATTGACCACCCGCAAGCTGGATGCTCGTTATGGGACTGGTCTTGTGAATGGTGAAAAGGTGCTAGTTGTAAAACCCACGACGTTTATGAATGAATCTGGCCGTGCGGTACATCCCTTGATGGATTACTTTAAAATTGACCTAGATGATATCTTTGTCGTCCATGATGATATGGATTTACCCGTGGGCCATATCCGCCTGCGCGATCACGGTTCAGCTGGGGGCCACAACGGCATCAAGAGTATTATTGCCCACGTATCCAGCAAGGATTTCAAACGTCTGCGCGTGGGTACTGGCCATCCCGAGAAAATGTCCGTCGTCGACTACGTATTGACCAAGTTCACGACGGAACAGCAGCCGCTCTTCAACCAATCCGCGGATAAAGCTGTAGCAGCGTTGGATGACTGGTTGAGCGGGACGGAATTCACTCAGTTAATGAATAAGTACAACTAAGAAGAGGAAGTTATCTCGTGAATTTAGAAGCATTTATGACGCAGACACCGGCATACGCGACGGTTCGCCAAACGTTAGGAACCGGACAACGCCAATTGGTGACCGGACTCAACGGTTCCGCGGAGACGTTGTTCATTGCCAGCCTGCTCCACGAACAGCAACGGTCGATCGTCTACGTGACAGATACCCTGTACCACGCAGGACAGCTCGTTGACGATTTGGCCAACTTATTGGATGAAAATGAGCTCTTTGAATTTCCAGTCGAAGAACTATTAGCGGCCGAAGTGGCTACGAGTTCGCCAGAATACCGGTCCTCACGAATCGATGCCTTACGGGCGTTGCAGAGTGACCGGCCCGTCGTGATCGTGACGGCATTGTCCGGATTGCGTCGGTTCTTACCAGCACCTGAAAACTTTGCGTCGGCACGGTTTACTGTCAAGACAGGCGACGACTTCGATCTCGAGAACTTGCAACAACGGCTCTTTGGGATGGGCTATACCCACCAAAAGCTTGTTGCGGGACCTGGTGATTTCGCCGTGCGGGGATCGATTATCGACATTTACCCACTGGCGGCAGATTATCCGGTCCGACTGGACTTCTTCGACACGGAAGTGGATTCTCTCCGGTACTTCGATCCCGCCACACAACGGAGTATTGAGAACGTCGATGAGGTGGAGGTTCTGCCTGCAACCGACTTTATTTTAACGGCCGATGAACGGACTACCGGTGCCGATGCACTGATGGCTGAGCTGACGCAACAGGTCGCCAAGCTAGATGAGGACGCCACGACCACGCTGACCAATCAGGTAAAACCACTGGTCGATGGCTTGCGGAAGGGGTCCGTTGATCCCCAACTCATGGAGTTTGCCGATTACTTATTCCCGGAACATCACCAACTGTTGGACTACTTACCGGCTAATGGATTGGCGTTGTTCGGGGACTATTCGCGTCTACAGGATGCCGAACGGCAGTTACTGGAAGACGAAGCCAACTGGGCCACGGATAAATTGACACACCATCAAATCTTTGCGCAACAGACGTTTGGCGGCGAACTACGGCCAATCATCAAGGATGACCAGCACGCGCAAGTCATGCTGGCACTGTTCCAAAAGGGGATGGGTAATCTCCGCTTCCAGGCCGTCACAAATGTGGTGACGCGGGCCATGCAACAGTTCTTCGGTCAACTCCCCGTGATGAAGACCGAGATTGATCGTTGGCAGAAGCAGAAACAGACGGTGGTCTTACTGGTTCAAGACGAAGAGCGTCTCGCCAAGATTGAAGAGACGTTGGACGACTTTGAAATTCAGGCTGTTTTGACCAAGGAAGAGAATTTACAAAATAATCTGACCCAGCTCGTGCCCGAACGGTTACGGACCGGGTTTGAGTTGCCAGAAGCCAATTTGGTCGTGATCACCGAAGCCGAAATGTTTCAGAAGGTCACGAAGAAGCGGGCCCGGCGGCAGACAATGGCCAACGCAGAGCGGCTAAAGAGTTATACCGATTTGAAACCCGGGGACTACGTGGTTCATGTGAACCATGGGATCGGGAAGTTCATCGGCATGCAGACACTGACGGTGGATGGCGTGCACCAAGATTACATGACCATCGATTACCAGGACAACGCGCAACTCTTTATTCCGGTAACCCAGCTGAACCTGATTCAGAAGTATGTGTCCTCCGAGGACAAGAAGCCGCGGATCAACAAGCTTGGAGGCTCCGAGTGGGCCAAGACCAAGAGCAAGGTTGCCGCGAAGATTGAAGATATTGCCGATGAACTCGTTGATCTCTATGCGAAACGGGCAGCTGAGAAGGGGTTTGCCTTTCCCAACGATGACGGTCTGCAGACGGATTTCGAAAATGATTTCCCTTACGCTGAGACGCCCGATCAATTGCGGACGATCGACGAAGTGAAACACGATATGGAAAAGGCGCGGCCAATGGATCGCTTGCTGGTCGGGGATGTTGGTTATGGGAAGACCGAAGTGGCCTTGCGGGCGGCGTTTAAGGCCGTTGAAGCAGGCAAACAGGTAGCCTTTTTGGTCCCAACGACCATCCTGGCACAGCAACACTACGACACCATGATTAACCGATTCGAAGGTTATCCAATCAATGTTGAAATGTTCTCGCGGTTCCGCACGACGAAGCAGATTCATCAGTCGATCAAGGATCTGGAGAGTGGTCAACTGGATATCGTGGTCGGCACACACCGGCTGCTATCTCAAGACGTGAAATTTAAGAATCTCGGCCTCGTTTTGGTCGATGAAGAGCAACGATTCGGCGTCAAGCACAAGGAACGGTTGAAGCAGATGAAGGCGAACGTGGATGTCCTGACGCTGACGGCCACGCCAATCCCCCGGACACTTCACATGTCCATGCTGGGTGTGCGGGACCTGTCCGTGATCGAAACGCCACCGGCTAACCGATTTCCCATTCAGACCTACGTCATGGAACAGAATGCTGGGGCTATCCAAGATGGGATTCGCCGTGAAATGCAACGGGGTGGTCAGGTCTTCTACCTGCACAACCGGGTGGACGACATCGAAAAGACCGTCAGTCAGATTCAAGCACTAGTTCCCGAAGCACGAGTTGGCTATATCCACGGGCAGATGACCGAAGCCCAACTGGAAGGGGTGCTCTTTGACTTCTTACGGGGTGATTACGATGTGTTGGTCACCACGACTATCATCGAAACCGGGATCGATATTCCCAACGCCAACACGTTATTTGTCGAAAATGCCGATCGAATGGGCCTTTCGCAGTTGTATCAACTGCGGGGACGTATTGGTCGGAGTAACCGGGTGGCATACGCCTACTTCACATACAAGCCGAACAAGGTGTTGACGGAAGTCAGTGAGAAGCGGCTTGAAGCCATCAAGGACTTCACCGAATTGGGGTCCGGTTTCAAAATTGCCATGCGGGACCTCTCCATTCGGGGGGCTGGTAACCTGCTGGGTAAACAACAGCATGGGTTCATCAACTCCGTTGGGTATGACTTATACACGCAAATGTTAAGTGATGCGGTCGCTAAGAAGCGTGGGAAGAAGACGCAACCGAAGACGGATACCACTGTCGAACTGGGTGTTGAAGCCTACCTGCCAAGCGATTACATTGAGGATGAACAACAGAAAATTGAAATGTACAAGCGGATTCGCCAGTTGGAGAGTGACGATGAGGTTAGTGAAATTCAGGCTGACTTGATCGACCGCTTTGGTGACTATCCGGAGAGTGTGGCACAACTGCTGACAATCGGTCAGTTGAAGCTGGCGGCTGATCTAGCCTTGGTAGATAAGATTCGGCGGGTCAACGGGGATGTCTTCGTGACAATCTCCAAGCAAGGCACCAACATTTTGGGCGGCGAGGATGTCTTCAAGGCCTTAGCTGCAACCCAACTGAAGGCCACGGTCGCGGTAGACAATGACCGGCTACACGTCAAATTAGTCCTGCAACCCAATATGACGGTCAAGGACTGGTTACCACAGGTTCAACTATTCATGGGTGCCCTGCGCGATATCGTCGTGCAGACGACGAAGCCTAAGACGGATGAGAAGTAGTTGTCTTGTTTCGACTCGTTATATTGCGCTATGTCGGCCACTTGTTTTAGTTGAAAATAGGGATTGGACAGTGAGGTTATGCAGTCTTAACGTTTGGCTATGCCGTGAAATTTATGCGGATATTTGCGTAAACTTTGGCTGTAAAGCGGGGAATAAGGGTATCGCAAACTAAACCTGTGCCAGCCGCAGGGCTAAGGAGGAGGGAATCGATGGGCAATCGCAACGTGAATACGACCTTGCAAGGCGCTCTGATTCTTTCCATTGCGGCGTTCATTGCCAAACTACTGAGCGCCGTGTATCGCGTGCCATTTCAGAACATGGTCGGAAACACCGGATTCTATGTGTACCAGCAGGTCTATCCACTCTATGGTATTGGTATGACTTTTGCCTTGAGTGGGTTACCGGTGTTTATTTCCAAATTAGTCGCGGAGGCACCGGATTTACCTAGCCAACAACAAGTGGCCAGGCAAGTCTATTGGTGGCTCTGGGGTCTAGCACTCGTCATCTTCGGGGGCTTGATGTTGGGTGCGCCCAGCATCGCTCGGGGAATGGGGGATGCCCACCTCGCCCCACTGATTCAGATGGTGGCGTGGATGTTTCTATTTATGCCGGCACTGTCGGTAGGGCGAGGCTATCACCAAGGTCGCTTCCAAATGTTGCCCACGGCACGCTCACAGGTCGTCGAGCAGCTGGTCAGAGTCGTCGTGATTCTGGTGGCTGCTGGTTGGGCGACCAGTCATGATTGGTCCGTCTACACGATGGGAACTTGGGCGCTAAGCGGCGGCACAATTGCTGCAATAGCGGCGTTATTGGTGTTACCTCACTGGCAGCAACGAAATGTTGCGCCAGTGGCTAGACTGCCGCACGTTGGTCGACGCTTGCTGATTGAAGGGGGAACCCTGTGTCTCCTGACGGCGATGCTGGTACTTTTACAACTGGTAGATTCATTTACGGTCAAAAATGGGTTGGTCGCCGGTGGCATGGGAGACCTCGCAGCAAAGAGCCTTAAAGGGGTCTATGACCGTGCCCAACCACTGGTACAATTAGGATTAGTGGTCGCGGTAGCTTTTGCGACCTCACTATTACCTGCCCTGACGGCGGCACAGCAAGAACGCCGGCCCGAGGCCTTTAAGCGACTCACAACGACCATGATGCGGATTGCCTTGATGGTCGCAGTAGCGGCTACTGCCGGACTGATCAGCTTGATGCCGTGGATTAACCGGTTATTGTTCGGAGATACTCAGGGTTCCGGCATGCTGGCGGTCTACATGCTCAGCATCATTCTGGCAACATTGATTCAGACGTACAACAGTGTACTTCAGAGCCAAGATCAGTACCGTTTGACCGTGGTAGCCCTGGCAGCTGGTCTGGCTGTCAAAACGGTCGGAAATCACTGGGCCGTCCGTAACTTTGGTGCGATCGGCGCCAGCTGGTTGACGGTGATTAGCCTGGGAGCTATTTTGGTGGTCATTTGGTACGGTTCGTCGGTGACACTACGTTCTGGGATCTGGACCAAGCCGTACATTCGAATTCTCATAGCTTGCACCATCCTGATGGTGTTCGGCGTTCGGCTCACTGTGGCTGCTTTGGAGCACTGGTGGCCGGCCCTGATGACCAGTCGTTTGGCCATTGGTGGCGGACTACTTGTCACGATTCCCGTTGGGGGAGTACTCTTTATCGGCCTGGCCCTCAAGTGGCAATTATTATCGGTCCGAGAGTGGTTAGCGATTCCCCATGGCGAGAGTGTGTTAAGATTATGGCAACAACTTAGTCAACACGGAGGAAAATAATATGCGATTAGATAAATATTTGAAAGTTTCACGAATCATCAAGCGGCGGTCAGTCGCTAAAGAAATTGCTGACAAGGGTCGGATTATGATCAATGGCAAGGTAGCCAAGTCTTCGAGCGATGTGATGACAAATGATGAGTTGGTTATTAAGTTCGGTAACAAAACATTAACGGTGAAAGTTAACGAATTGTTGGAAACTACGAAGAAAGATGATGCTGAACGGATGTACACCATCGTCAAGGAAGACTACGCGCAAGATTTTCGGCAAGAAAATTAGGTTAAATATGACGAATGTTTTACATTATGCTAAACGTGCTAGACGAGCAAATTGAAACTTGCTATACTCAAGTTAAACTATCTGGTGAAAACTGAGGAGTGAGTGGGAAAATGGCTGACGTAAAACCGAAACCGGCGAAGATCGAACGTTTAGAAAATGACTATACCCGGCGACTGGACCGCCAACAGGCAACGGTTCATCATCATCAATGGCTCGGCAAACGTCGGATGCGGCGTGCAACCCGCATTCTTGCTGTTTTTGCAGTGTTCGCAGTCGTTCTGGGTATTCAGCTCGTTCGGACCAATGCCAGCCTGCATCACGTGCAGCAAGAAGTGGTTGGCAGCAAACAAAAGCTGGCCACCACGAAAGCCACGGACCACAAACTTCAATTACAAATCAAACAACTAAATAACAAAGACTATTTGGGCCGATTAGTTCGCTCGAAGTACTACTATTCGAAGTCCGGGGAAACCATCTATAGCTTACCTGGGGACCATGCGAGCGATGTGACTGTTAAATAGTTCAGTTAAGAATCCGCCAGTTCATGTTGAGCTGGCGGATTTTATGAGTTTATAACCATTTGTCGAGAGTTTGTTGTGACTTTTCCGGTAAATGGGGGTAGCATAAAGGTATTCGCAAAAGCAGCGCAATATTGTTTGATGTTGTTATGCGATATATTGCCATCGGTTTTTGCACGTGGTGAGATGTCTAGCTACGTTAACAAAAAAATGGGGAGTATCGGAAAACGTGTGATAGCTGCATAGCCGAATGAAGGTCGCGGCAAAACGCGGGAACCATTTCCTCACTTTAAAGGGCAAACGGATTAGCTATCAGGTAGTATAAGTGAACCCAGAAACTAATGGGTAGCGCGAAAGTTAATTTAGCGGGCTTTCCGACAGTTCAGAAAAATTGGTTAACGGACTTTCTTTTTAGCTTTTCTCGTGTGGAAATGCGGTAAATTGTGTTATACTGAAAGCACTTATTTTAAGGAGGAACTTCTTTTTTATGGCAATCGAGGTTGGAGCTAAAGTTTCCGGAAAGGTCTCCGGAATTACGAACTTTGGTGCATTTGTTGATTTAGGCGACCACAAGACCGGATTAGTGCACATTAGTGAGATTTCTGACGGCTACGTCAAGGATATCCATGACGTTTTGTCCGTCGGTGACGAAGTAACGGTCAAGGTTTTGACTGTTGGTAACGATGGGAAGATTGGTTTGTCGATTCGCAAAGCGACGGATCATCCGGCTGGTGACCGGCCCCATCACAGTAGTAGTCACAATGAACACCGGGATCATGAACAACATCATGGCGGCAGTGGTAATAGTGCTGCCAACCATGGTGGCGAAAGTCATGGCCACGGTCGGCGGTTTGAAAATAACGGTCCCCGGCCTCACCATAGCTCAGCCAATGGTCGATTCTCGGGCCATCAAGCGGCTCCCCATAAAGAAAATTTTGACGACATGATGTCAGGGTTCTTGAAATCAAGTGAGGATCGTATGGCAACGATTAAACGAAATACTGAAGGCAAACGTGGCGGCCGTGGCGGCCGGCGGAGTTAGTCAGCGGACTAACGTGCCATCAAGATGAAGAGGACCGCACTTGTGCGGCCCTTTTTCATAACCACTAATGGTTGTTTGGGCTTATAACGGTGATGGCGGTCTCAAATGACACGATTGGCGAATGACACTTAGGCATCGGGTTAGTCGAACCGCCCATAACGTCGAATACAATCAGAAAGAGGGGGAGCGCCTGTGTCACTGGAAACGGACTTTCAACGCAATTGTCAGTTACATGGCTGGAATGATCCCCGGCAACATGGTTTGATTGCAGTTTCGACTGGTGTTGACTCAATGGTATTGTTGGCATTGTTTGCACAACTACCAGTTGACCAGCGGCCCCAGCTGACGGTTGTTCATGTGAATCACCAATTACGCGAGCAGAGTCGCGTGGAAGCAGCCTTCCTCAAAGACTGGTGCAACCGGCTTCAGATCCCGTTGGTGGCGACCATTTGGCCTAGGGATCAACAGCCCACCCATGGCATCGAGGACGCCGCTCGTCAGTTTCGCTATCAGTTCTTTGCGGAACAGCTAGTGGCACAAGACGCTGATTGGATTGCGACTGCCCATCAGGCCGATGAGCAGGCCGAGACCATTTTATTTAAACTGTTACGGGGGGGGCAACTTGATCAGCTCACAGGGATGGCTGCCAGTCGTTTGTTTCACACGGGCCGTTTGATTCGACCACTTTTGCCCTTTACAAAGACGGTCTTACGGACCTATGCCAAGCAACGGCAGATTCCCTGGTATGAGGACAGCACGAATCATGAGCTGACGGCTAGCCGTAATCGGATTCGTCTACAATTGCTGCCGGCCATGCGGGAAGAAAATCCGCAGGTTGAGCGGCATTTACGAGAGTATGCCAGCCAGCTTCAAGCGGTACTCCAGGTGGCAGATCAGGCCGTGACTGACAGCTTGTCACAAATCGTGCAGCATCGGGATCCGTTAGTCGTTGAAACACAGGCGTTCCTCAAGCAACCGGCTGCCAGACGACAATTTATTTTGACCCGACTGATCAAGCAATGTGAGCCAACGTTGCGCACAGAAACTAGGGTGCTTCAAGCGTGTGAGCGGTTATTGGCGAACGCACAGCACCCGACCGGTACAGTTGATCTGGGCGCTGGTTGGTCACTGGATAAAAAGTATGGAACGTTTACATTCAAGCAATTCGAAAATTTCCGGCAAAAATCCGAGGAAGTTTTTAGTTTTATGGTAGTATTAAACCAATGGCGAACGTTGGGAAATGGCTGGCGACTTGGCTGTTTTACCACAGATGATCGTGATCATTCACCACAAAACGAAGTCGTCGCTCTGACAGCGGATCAATTCCCATTACGGGTTCGGTCGTGGCAGGCAGCGGATCGGTTGCGGTTAGGTGATGGGCATCACCAGACGGTTCGGCGGGCATTGATTAATGCCAAGGTTCCCCGTGAAGAACGGACGAGCGTACCAGTTCTGGTGACGGTCCAAGATGAGGTGATTGCGGTGCTCGGGGTGAAGTGGGCAGTTCAGCCACAGCGTGCGCGCACAAGAAACTATCACATTAAATTAGAGCATGAATAGGCGAAAGGGGAACAGCATGAATAACGATATTTTAAAGGTCCTTTACAGTGAGGAAGACATTGCCGCGGCTTGCAAACGGTTAGGTACGCAACTTTCAGAAGACTACCGGGATAAGACACCATTAATTATTTGTGTCTTGAAGGGTGCTATTCTATTTATGACAGATGTTATTCGCGATATGGATATCTATGCAACGATTGATTTCATCGATGTCTCTAGTTATAACGGTGGCACGGCATCTTCTGGGACGATTCGGTTACTGAAGGACTTGGACACTGATGTGACAGGACGTGACATTATCTTAGTAGAAGACATCATTGATACGGGTCGGACATTAAAGTACCTGGAAGATCTACTGAAGGATCGGAAAGCGAACTCTATTCGGGTCTGCACGCTGATGGACAAGCCGAGTGGTCGGGTGGTCGAAGCCAAGGCGGATTACGTTGGGTTTAACGTGCCAAGTGAGTTCGTGGTCGGCTATGGGTTGGACTACGAAGAAAAATATCGAAATCTCCCGTATGTTGGTGTTTTGAAGCCATCCGTTTATTCAGATAAATAATTAGTCAATGATAGTCAATTGTGATAACATCTTATTTAGTCAAAGGGGCATATGCTCTAAAATTCGTTCCTACAGTAAGATGTTGGGAACTGTGAGTGAGGAGGCACGACATGAATAATCGACGAAATGGACTGTTCCGTAATAGTCTGTTTTACATTGTGATTTTCTTGTTGGTCATTGGTGTAGTTTACCTGTTCAACGGTAACGGCAACAGCTCTCAAACTCAAGAGATCCAATCGAGTCAATTCGTTAAAGATCTGAATGCAAACAAGATCAAGAAATTCTCCATTCAACCATCTGGGGGAGTTTACAAGATTACCGGGGAATATCGGAACGCGCAAAAGCGCACAACCAACACCGGATTTAGTCTCGGCGGCTCACAGAGCACAGCAGTGACTAGCTTTAGCACACAAGTCTTGACCAATAACTCAACGGTTTCTGAGATTGATAAGGTTGCCAAGAACCACAATGTTAAGATGAACACCAAAGCGGAAGAGTCGAGTGGCTTCTGGATTAATTTATTAGTCTATGTTGCGCCACTAGTTATTTTCTTCTTCTTCTTCTACATGATGATGGGTCAAGCCGGCCAAGGTGGCGGCAATGGCAAGGTCATGAGCTTTGGGAAGAGTAAGGCCAAACCAGCCGATAGCAAAGAGAACAAGGTTCGCTTTGCCGACGTTGCTGGTGAGGAAGAGGAAAAGCAAGAACTTGTTGAAGTTGTTGAGTTCTTGAAGAATCCACGTAAGTTTGTGGCGTTAGGTGCCCGGATACCATCTGGTGTCTTGCTGGAGGGTCCTCCTGGTACTGGTAAAACGTTGCTGGCGAAAGCCGTTGCTGGTGAAGCTGCGGTACCATTCTTCTCGATTTCTGGTTCAGATTTCGTGGAAATGTTCGTCGGTGTCGGGGCTAGCCGTGTCCGGGATTTGTTTGAACAGGCCAAGAAGGCCGCACCTTCGATCATCTTTATTGATGAAATCGATGCGGTTGGTCGTCAACGGGGTGCCGGTATGGGCGGTGGCCATGATGAACGTGAACAAACGTTGAACCAATTATTGGTTGAAATGGACGGGTTTACGGGGAGTGAAGGGGTCATTGTGATGGCCGCTACGAACCGTTCCGACGTGTTGGACCCCGCCTTGCTGCGGCCAGGTCGGTTTGACCGGAAGATTCTCGTTGGCCGGCCAGATGTTAAGGGTCGTGAAGCTATTTTGAAGGTTCACGCCAAGAACAAGCCATTAGCCAATGATGTTGATTTGAAGGAAATTTCTAAGCAGACTCCTGGTTTCGTGGGTGCCGACTTGGAAAACCTGTTGAATGAAGCGGCCTTATTAGCTGCACGGCGGAATAAGACACAGATCGATGCTTCTGATTTGGATGAAGCTGAAGACCGTGTCATCGCTGGGCCTGCTAAGAAGGACCGGGTCATCAGTCCTGATGAGCGTAAGACGGTTGCTTACCATGAAGCCGGGCATACCATCGTGGGGTTAGTCTTAAATGACGCTCGCGTGGTCCACAAGGTAACCATCGTCCCTCGTGGGCGTGCTGGCGGATATGCCATCATGTTACCGCGTGAAGACCAGATGCTGATGTCCAAAAAGGATGCCATGGAACAGATTGCTGGTTTAATGGGTGGTCGGACGGCTGAAGAGTTAATCTTCCACTCTGAATCATCTGGCGCCTCCAATGACTTTGAACAGGCAACGCAAATTGCCCGTTCCATGGTTACCCAATATGGGATGAGTGATGCACTGGGGACTGTTGCGCTGGAAAGCGCTGGCGGACAACCATTTGCAGGGGCTGGCTATCCTGGTCAACCAACTTACTCAGAACATACCGCTAACTTAATTGATAGTGAAGTTCGCCGGATCATCGGGGAAGCGCATGATACTGCCCGTCAGATTCTGGAAGAGCATAAAGCAGAACACAAGATTATTGCGGATGCCTTGCTGAAATACGAAACGTTGGACGAAAAGCAAATTCTCAGCTTGTTTAACACTGGGAAAATGCCTGAAACGGACAACGGGAACGAATTCCCTAGCGAAAAGGCGGCAACTTTCGAAGAGTCTAAGCGTGAACTTGAACGCCGTGAAGCAGAACGTCAATCTTCTACTGAAGCCAAGTTGGCTTCCAGCGCCTCAAGTGATACTGAATCTGAAGCAGAGCCAGCTAGCTCGGCTGCAAGTTCAGCAGCGCCAGACGATCACGATGAGTCCGACCATTCCGAATAATTGCAACGATCTAAGGTCCGGGACGGCTGTCTCGGACCTTTTCGTGACTTATAGAGGACGATGGTCATCAGTAAAAATGTGCTGTGGGTGGGAAATTACGCAAAAATTTACAGGTGCAGTTAGCTATATCTTTGCAAATTCCGAACTTTCTGGTAATGTAGGGCATGACAAAGTGCAATGAAAGGACGTTTATATTTAATGGCAGATTATTTAGTAAAAAGTTTGATTGATCATGGGATGTTTCGGGCTTACGTGGTAGATGCCACAGAAACAGTTGCTGAGGCACAGCAACGGCATGACACTTGGAGTTCAGCCACGGCTGCTTTGGGGCGAACGTTGATTGGAACGATGCTGCTGTCGACTTCGCTACTGAAGGGAAAGGAAACGTTGACGGTCAAGGTTAATGGTCACGGACCCGTGGGGGCCATCGTGGCCGATGGAAATGCCGATGGAACGGTCAAAGGTTACCTACAGTATCCACATATTAGCCTACCGTTGAACGAGAAGCATAAGATCGACGTGAAGAAGGCTGTGGGTGTCCAGGGGATGTTGACAGTCACCAAGGACCAAGGCTTGGGTCAACCCTACACGGGACAGGTGCCATTAGTTTCGGGTGAATTAGGCGAAGACTTTACCTACTATCTGGCAAAGTCCGAACAGATCCCTAGTGCGGTCGGTGTCTCTGTCTTCGTTCAGCCGAACAATACGGTCAAGGTTGCTGGTGGCTTCATGATCCAAGTGATGCCAGGCGCCTCTGACGAAGCTATTTCACGCTTAGAGGAACGAATCAAGGAGATGCCAATGGTCTCTGAACTGTTGTTGGATGGTCAGAAGCCGGAGGATATTTTGAAGCTCTTGTTCCCAGATGAAGAGATCAAGATCCTACAAAAGATGCCCGTTGGCTTCAAGTGTGACTGTTCCAAGGATCGTTTTGCAAAGTCGTTGGCGGCCATTCAACCAACAGCTATTCAAGAGATGATCGATCAGGATCATGGTGCCGAAGCCGTTTGTCACTTCTGCGGAACCAAGTATCAGTTCTCCGAAGATGATTTACGGCAGATCCTGGCCGAAGCTCAAGCAAAGTAGGTGCTCCCGATGACTTGGAAGATCGGTGATGTTGAGATTCCTAACCGGGTGGTTGTGGCGCCTATGGCCGGTGTGACTAATGTTGCCTTCCGACGAATCTGCAAGGACTTTGGTGCCGGCCTCGTTGAATGTGAGATGATCTCCGGTCAGGGGATTCACTATCAGAACCAGCGGACACTTAATATGATGGCGGTGGATCCCAGTGAGCACCCGATGAGTATTCAGATCTTTGGTGGAACACGGGAAACGCTGGTTCAAGCTGCTCAGTATGTGGATCAGCAGACGGCTGCTGATATCATTGACATTAATATGGGGTGCCCGGTGAATAAGGTTGTGAATACCGAAGCCGGTGCCAAATGGTTGCTGGATCCGGATAAGGTTCATGACATGGTTGCGGCGGTCGTCGCAGCTGTTGATAAGCCAGTAACGGTCAAGATGCGAACAGGCTGGGATAGTCAGCACGTTTATGCGGTAGAGAATGCTTTAGCGGCAGAGCACGCAGGTGCTGCGGCGGTTGCTATGCACGGACGAACCCGTAAGCAGATGTACCAGGGTCATGCTGACTGGGATGTTTTGGCTCAGGTGGCTGAGCACTTGACGGTTCCCTTTATGGGAAATGGAGATGTGCGAACGCCGGAAGATGCTAAGCGGATGCTGGATGAGGTTGGTGCTGATGCCGTGATGATCGGGCGTGCGGTCATGGGGAATCCCTGGCTGTTGCGTCGTGTCAATCAGTATTTGGATACGGGTGAACTCTTGCCGGAACCAACCGTAGCAGAGAAGGTTGCATTGGCAAAGAAACATCTGCATCGGTTGTGTGAAGCACGCGGCCCGGAAGAGGGGCCGATGGATTTCCGAATGCAGGTTGCTTATTACCTCAAAGGAATTCCGCATGCGGCACGGACTAAAGTAGCGTTGACCGATGCCACTGATGAAAGTACCATGGTTGAGATTTTAGACCAATTCGTGGCTAAGATTGCGGCACGCGAACAGCGGACGCCGGTTCAACGGTTTACAGATAAATAGTGCAAGTCGCTTGAAGATTGTTAAATTAAGCTTTTTCGGCAAAATGTAAGAATTCAGAGGTTATCTCTGAATTCTTTTTGTTTATTGTGTTTTTCCTCTTGACCTAGCTTGGGAAGATTGATAAGATATTACCTGTTGCTGTTTGAGACGGCTAATGCATAAATAACAAATTGTTGAATAGTCATACAAATTTGAAATTAGTACTTGACGAGTTAAACAGCAACTGATAGAATGATTTATGTTGTCAAAACGTGTTTTATCCGATATTCATTGCGTCCTTAATGTTGAATAAATATTCAGGATGTTGAAAAAAGATGTTGACACGAAATTCACAACATGATATACTTTAAAAGTTGTCACGGAGCAATTGCTTCTCTGATAACTTGGTAGACCTTTGAAAACTGAACATTGTTTCGACAAACCAAATATGTGTAGGGCGGTTTGATACTTGGTATCAAACCCAAACAATATTTGCGAAGTCAATTCGCTTTTATAACAAAAAGTAACAACAAT
>NZ_BAAFRU010000013.1:0-78017 GCF_045862015.1 Levilactobacillus muriae | reverse complement strand
GGAATACGACGCAAACTTGTAGCCATTGTGGACACGTCATGACGGGTAAGAACAAACTGACGTTAGCCGATCGAAAATGGATGTGTCCCAGTTGTGGGGCTTTTCATGTACGGGATCATAACGCAGCTAAGAATATATTAGCTAAGGGTTTAGCAACCTTGTAAGAACTGTGTCCGTCTGGCAACCTGCGGACCTAAAAGGCTTTGGTAATTAGCGGATAAGTCCTATTCGTAGGCAAACGCTGTATCTAAGCAAATTGTGGTCGCCATGCCATGGGGTGTGGCTCTCGCAAGCGTCCGTTTTTAAACGGGCGTGGTTGACAAATATCGTGACTTCTTGATACGTTGAGTATACCCGAGTTTCGGATGGAAACCTAGCAGAGATAGATGGTAACACCCAATGGTTACGGGGATGCGCGATTCATTGTAAGCCCTGCACAGCCAGTCTAGCGGGCATTAGCTGAACGAGGGATAATCTCTGCGGATAGCCGGAATTCTTGCGTGGCGAGTTGCTGATCGGCTACCCGGGCAAGAACCCGTTCAACGGCGATTCGACCCAATTCGGCAATCGGTTGTTTAGCCGTGACGATGGGCTGGGGAAGAAAGTCGAACCAGTCATTGTCGTCGAAGGCGCCGAGCTGAAAGGCGGGGAGTTGTAGGTCTGGGAGCTTGGTCAGGACCCCGGTCATGATGGTATTGTCTGCCGCAAAGAGCGCGTCACACTTCTGGTTGACCAGAAGTTGGCGAGTCATTTGCGGCACGTTGCTACCATCGGTTCGAGCCGTGGCCTCAATGGCAGGATCGGTGGGCAGGTCAGCTGCAGCCAGTGCTCGATGATAGCCCTGCAATCGTTCTCTAGCTGTCGCCGATACTGAACTGTTAATGATTCCAATCCGCTGGGCGCCCCGGTCGATCAGGCAGCGAATGATGGCTTGCGTTCCCTGAATATTGTCCACGAGCACCCGGTCATATTGCGTGACCACGTCGGCAGGCGGCATCCGGTCGACGAAGACGGCGGGGGTGTTGCCTAGCATCTTCGGGTAGTCGGTGGTATTACCGGCACTCGTAATGATAAGGCCGTCGACCTGTTTTTCAAGCATCAAGTTAATGGCCTTGGCTTCCTTGTTGAGGTGTTCATCGGTGTTGACGATGAGGACGTCATAGCCGGCTTGGCCCGCTGCGTCTTCAATGGCACGGCTGAGTTGGGTAAAGAAGCCATTTAGAATGTCGGGGATGATCATGCCCAGCGTGTGACTTTTTTGGACGCGAATACTGCGTGCGAGACCGTTGGGCCGGTATCCCAGGTTGCGCGCGATATTTTGGATTTTTTGGCGGGTGTCACGCTTGACTTGGGGGCTATCGTTGAGCGCTCTTGAAACGGTGGCTTCCGATACCCCAGCCTGTTTGGCGACGTCTTTGATCGTAATATTGGTTGACATGCAATTCACTTCTTTGTTATTAGTAATTGTCTTATTAATATAAGCATCAATAACTAAAAGGCTGTAAAATTGGTTACACTATTGATGGCTGTGAGGTTCAAACGTTTTATACTTTATCGTAGCGGTTTCATGGGGGTGTCGTCAACTGTTTCTGAGTATTGGTCCAAAATTCTCTTAAAAAGGGGTTGCATTTACCCAGTGTAAGATGATAAAATTGTTATCTGTTGGGGTAAGTCATTATTTATCCAATTCATTGGGCTATAGCCAAGTGGTAAGGCAACAGGTTTTGATCCTGTCATGCGCTGGTTCGAATCCAGCTAGCCCAATCAGAGGTTTACGGAAGTTTCGTCGATTAAGTTCGGTGGAACTTCTTTTGTTTTGTCAGAACTTGTAAGCGCAACCATCATAGCATAAAATGGAACTTAAACGAAATGAACAGATAGGAGCGATTTCCTCATGAAAAAAATAATTATGGACTGTGACCCCGGGCATGATGACGCCTTAGCCATGATGCTAGCGTTGGCAAGTCCCGAGATTGACTTGTTGGCAGTAACTTCCTCTGCCGGCAATCAGACGCCGGAGAAGACCTTAAACAACACGATGCGACTCCTAACCCTGATGCACCATCAGGAGATTCCCGTCGCCGGTGGTAATCGGACACCGTTGATGCAGCCGCTGGAAACGGCCGGAAATGTTCACGGAAAATCTGGGCTGGACGGGGCTGATCTGCCTGATCCCGACTTTGCTGTGCAGGATATGACCGCTATCGAACTGATTGCCAAGACTTTGCGGGAGAGCAGTACGCCCGTGACACTGGTCGTGACCGGGCCGATGACCAACATTGCCCTGTTTCTGCGAGTCTATCCCGAACTTAAGGAAAAGATCGACCGGATCGTCTTTATGGGTGGTGCGATGGGGCTAGGCAACTGGACGCCTTCTGTCGAGTTCAATATTTATGTGGACCCTGAGGCGGCCAAAATCGTTCTCAACGCTGGGATTCCTCTAACCATGGCGCCGCTAAACGTGACTCATAAGGCCCAGATCCTCAAGCCAGAGATCGCGGTTATTGGCGAGATCGACAATCCCGTAGCACACGCCTTTCAAGGGTTGTTGAACTTCTTTGAGGTCTACCACGAGAATCCTAAATGGGGCTTCAAGGGGGCGCCACTTCACGATCCGTGCACGATTGCTTGGCTCCTTCATCCGGAAATGTTCAAGAGTGAGCTGATGAACGTGGATGTTGAAACGCAGGGCGAACTGGTTCGTGGCGAGACGGTTTGTGATTACTATGAATTGACTGGGAAGCCGAAGAATACTGACGTCCTGCTGGACATCGATCGGCCAGCCTTTATTCAACTGATTACAGATTCTTTAAAGACTTTTAATTAACGTGTAAAAGCCAGCCACACCAACAACCGAGTGGGGATGTTGATGTGGCTTTTTGCTGGTCTTAACCAAATCTCAAATAATTTCAGCTACACTATTTGAACGCAGAGAGTTCAGAGAGGTGAGTTGCATTGAGACAGACAACATTTCCCGCCCACGAGCAATTGTTGTTCGGCTGTGGACTAACCATGGTTGCGGGGGCCCTAGACGCTTATTCCTACCTGGAACACGGCGCCGTTTTTGCCGGCTTGCAGACGGGTAACTTGATTTTGTTAGGGGTTAGTTTGGGGCACTTCCAGCTGGCCGTTGTGGGCCGCTATCTGGCATCGCTACTTGCATTCGTGGTGGGAACGATCATCGTGCGGATGGTTCAGCATTTTCTAGAAAAATCGCGTGTGAGTTCTCAGCTGGTTGTGTTGGGATACATGCTCGTGTTATTAATGACTGCTCTATTATTAAATAATCAGCTGCCGAGCGCTTTAGTTGCGGCACTATTATCATTAGCGGCGGCAGCAGAACTACAGGAATTTCGGCAAATCAAGGGAGCACCGTTTACGCCGTTAATGATGACCGGTAACGTTCGCAACATCTCGGAGTCCTTATATGACGGGTTGCGCTATCGCAATCGCGAGGCCCGCACCAAGGCACTGGACACCGGCGCACTCATGCTGAGTTTCATCGGTGGGGCGCTGATCGTAGCCGCCTTCACGTCATTTATGGCAGCGTATGCGTTGCTCTTACCGGCAGCACTAGTCGTGGCACTATTGGTCTGGCTCTATCAGCAGACCCGGCGTCGGCGGTGGAAACACTAACTCAGGGTTGGCAATACGGTTTTCGCCTGTGACCGTCAGTGCTTTCACCTGTTGTGGGGCCTGGTGAAAATGCAATGTGAACATTTTAGCGTTTAACCTTTAGGATCATGATATAAAAAATGCGATTCCGTTATGGAATCGCATTTTTTAATGGGATTAAGCAAACTTAGTAAAGGCCAAGCTAATCTTAGCCGCGGGCGAGGTTCAAACCTAATCCTTATTTCGTTGCGTCGAAAGAGTAGGCGCCGTTGTAGAACTGGACGCGGTAGGCCCGATAAGCGTAAGCCTTAGATGCCGCGTTTTTCATGGTGGCGTTGAAGACTTGCTTATCACTCTTTGTAACCTCGATGATGTTACTCTGTTGGCCACCGGCCTTGTAACCAAAGTCGATCAAGACGTTGCCGTTCTTTTCCTTTTCGGCGTATCCGATGACACTGGTGAAGTTGGCCTTACCCAATGTCTTCCCATAGGACCAGGTTGAGGTGATGGTCATCTTCTTGGCGTTGACGTGGTATTGAACAGCTTGAGAGTACTTGCCAGAGGTGCTCTTGTTCCCATTCGTCACGTTGACGTTGTTGTCGTACAACATGAAGTCTTCACTGTTGGCCGAGTTCTTGCCGCCGTTATTCAGCAGGTATAACCCGTGTTGGCCACCGGTCGTAATCGTGCCCTTGGTTGGGGTCAGGACGTACTTCTGGTAGGCCTTAGGCCAGCTGGACTTTTTCTTACCGCTATAGAGCCATTTGATATGGTCCGTCTTGTAATCGAGCTTCATGATCAAATCTTGATTCCGACTGGAGAGCACGATGGACTTGTCGTTCTTATCGTAGTCGACCGCGTTGTTATGCAACCAGTCGATTTTGCCATCGGTACCTTTCTTAAACTTGGCCCACATGGACTTCGGCAGAATCTTCTTCAAGTCGATGACCTTCACGATTTTCCCGGTCTTGTGGGACACCTCGATCAAGGTGTCTTCCTTATATTTCGAGCCATCAGAAACGGTGGCTAAGAAATTGTGATTGGGTAATTCGACCACATCATGGTGAATGACAGTCGTTTCGACCCCGCCATCAGTACTACTGGTCTTATTGGCAAAGCCGTATTCCTTGTAGACGCGTCCGAGATAGTCGGTTTCAATCAAGTCATTGTAGACGTCGGAATTCTGATTCTTCTTGGAAAGAATCATGATGTGGCCGTCAGACCACTGTTCGATGGTGTGCTGTGAATAGTTGGTATCGTACCACCGCACAGCGCCATCGGCGTCGATGGCAAAGGGTTGCTTGGTCGTCCGGTTGATGACGGTCAGTTTATTCTTCCCGATGTCCATCTTGGATTTGTCGACATTTTTAGTGGTAATCGTGGCGTTTTTAATGTACGTCGGCAGTGCACCTGTTTTTAATTTTAAAGTCTTAGTCTGTGTCTTGCCAGCTTTCGTTGTGGCGGTGATCTTCACGGTGTTAGTGGTGTCCGCGTAAAGGCCGACGACCGGAACCTGATGACTCGTGGTGTACCCGCCTTTGACCGTGTTACTGATCGAGGTCTTGTCGGTCTTGCCGACGACGGTGTAGGTGACCTTCACGTCGTTACTGGTTTTAAAGGTGACCAGTGCGGACAGTGGCGAGGTGCCATACGGGTTGACCTTCACGTAGGGGCTATTCAGGGTGTATTTGGAACTTTCTGCTGCTGCCTTGTACTTAGCCGTTGCGACTTTTTGCGAGTCTTGGCGGGTGGTAATGATCTTCGTATCCAAATTCTTTTTGATCTGCGAGTCGCTCAGTGCAACCTTGTTGTTCTTGATCGTGTAACTGGAACTACTTTTAGTCGCTGAACAGCCGGCAAGTCCAACTGTCAGAATAGCCAGGGATGCGACTGCGACGGCAGCCATCCGGGGGTGTTTAAATTGCAAATGAGACATCTCCTTCATAAAAATATGCCAAAAAGGGGCCACTGATCCACAGATCAGCTTGCCCCCATGTGTAACACTTCTAATATAGCACTGCTATAAAACAGGCATATTACCAAAGATTGATACTTCAGAGAAGAAAATGTGATGATCTTGTGAATTTAAACAATTGGTTTATACAAAAATAAGGATAATTATGAGAAGTGGCGGGAAATTAGCCGGGATGGATAATAGTGAACTTTGTGAATAGACGAGGCTGAGTGCTGGGTGACCATAACTTCATCAAATTAGGAGATAACTTTGACATAATCATAAGAATTTCACAGGAAATGTTTAAGTTAGCGTAAGGACGATGCTGCGCCACGGATGCTATAACTAGACTATGTTGTTTGACCGAAACACGATTAATGGAAATTAGAGAGGTGAGACCGTGGCCGAACGGAAAAAACGGCGGTATTTGCACGAGGTGGATCTCATGCGTGTCATCTTTATCGGTGGGGTTTTGCTGAACCATACCACGACAGCGTTTGAGTCCCGCTTGGTCGATACCTCGCATAGTCAATTGATTTTAGAGGCGACCCATTTGGCCTTACATTTTACGCGAATGGGCTTCATGTTTATGACCGGCTTGGTGCTGGTTCTGAACTACTACAACCGCGATCATCATTGGTTGCAATTCTGGCGGAAACGTTACCTCGGGTCCGGAATTCCCTACATCGCTTGGAACGCCATCATCATGGTGGTGGCAACCTTGATTGCCAGTGGGGGCATCGACTGGTCGACATACTGGCCACACCTGGGTAATGCCTTGATGTACGGGAACGCCTACTACATGTACTACATCATGGTGACATTTCAACTCTACCTGTTGTTTCCCCTCATTGTTTATCTGTTTAAGAAATTACCGGACAAACATTTGGCGATTATGGGCGTGAGCGCCGTGATACAACTGCTCCTACTCATTGGTATCAAGTATTGGCTTCCCCAGGTCGATACCAGCAACTGGTGGTATTTCTTCAGAGACTATGGGATCAATGTCTTGGTCTATCAAGTCTACTTCCTGGCTGGGGGAGCGGTTGCGATTCACTACGACGCTTGCGTGGCCTGGGTTGAAAAGCATCATCGGTTCATTGGATGGGGCACTGCAATCTTGGCGATGGGCACTGTTTTCCTCTACTTCGGCAACAAGGATATTCTGAAGCTGAGTCGTAGTGGTATCTTTTCCGTGCATCAACCCTACATTTTTATTTACGATGTTTTCATGCTGAGCTTTGTCTTCTGGCTTGGTCTGCAGTATGCCAAGGTTCGCCAGCATGGCCTTCCCGATTGGGTCGATCGGTTGATTCAAGCGTTCTCCAAGGTGTCCTTCGGGGTCTACCTGACGCAGAGCTTACCATTATTCGCTCTGGGGGACCTCCTCAGCTTACTGAAACTTCCTGCCTGGGCGGTGCTCGCACTTCTGCCCCTTGGCTATCTCTTTGTCTTTGGCGGAGCACTCGCCATTTCCTGGTTCTGTTACCGTGTCCCACCGTTTGGCGTCCTGATTGGGCGACCCCAGTGGCACATCTCGAAAGGAGTTCCTGTCCATGTCCAAAATAACTTTAAAACTCGCCCAACAACTGAAACAAGCATCCAATCAAACCATCATTAAAGATGAAGCACGCGATCGCTGGTTCACCGGGGCCGAATTAGCCACTGATGTTGACCAACTCGAGGATCAGCTTCGAGGCTTGCGCGTGGGGCATGGTGATCTCGTCTACGTTTGCCTGCCTAATTCCGCGCTGTATCCCGTATTGACACAAGCCATCTGGGCCATCGGTGCCACGATGCATCCCGTCGCTCCCAGAACGCCAGCCGCGGAAATGCAAGCGGAATTGGCCGCTCACGACTACGCCGCCATCATTGTTTCAGATAGCTTAGTGTCCGCTGCTCAGCTTAATCGACAGACGATCGCTGCGAAGCTCCAACTGGCTACGGCCGATTCGGTGACGCTTCTTCGCGACGCCGCGGTTGACGGGCACGTACCCGCTACACCAACTGAAGAAGATGTGGCGTTGATTCTGAACACTTCGGGAACGACCGGTAAGCCCAAACGCGTGGGCTTGACGCACCGCTTATTGCGTAACGGTGCCGAACATGATATCGCCAGTCACCGCATGACGGCAGCTGATACGACGATGATTGTGATGCCACTGTTCCATATCAATGCACAGGTTATGTCATTATTGTCGACTCGGCTATCCGGTGGCAAGGTCGTCATTACACCGAAATTTAGCGCCAGTCGTTTCTGGCCCCAAGTTCAGGCCAACCACGTCACCTGGGTTTCAGTTGTGCCGACCATTATCAACATTCTCTTGTTAAATGAAAAATCACGGGCAACCTACGACGAGGATCGCAATCATCTACGGTTTGTTCGCTGCTCCTCATTCTCACTGCCGCTGGAAAAATTAACCCAGTTCCAGGACGTATATCACACGCGTATCTTGGAAGGTTATGGTATGACTGAAACGGCGAGCCAGTGCACGCTGAACCCTTATGACGCGCCTAAAGTCGGATCGGTTGGCAAGCCATTCGGAACCGATGTGGCAATCCTCGTGAATGGTGAATTTGTGGAAAACAGCCATGAGACTGGTGAAATCGCCGTTCGCGGAGATCATGTGATTGGGGCTTATATGGATCCGCACCCCGATTCCTTCCAGGATGGTTGGTTCTTGACCGGTGATCTGGGTTACTTTGACCACGAAGGCTACCTTTTTGTGAATGGCCGGAAGAAGGATATCATCAGTGTAGGGGGTGAGAAGGTGGCCCCAGCTTACGTTGAGAACGAATTGAGTGAGCTACCGTTTGTGAAGGAAGTGACGGTAATTGGCACGCCTGATGACCTGTATGGTGAGGCGGTCACGGCCGTCATTATTTCTACACCGGGTGATCAAGTTGCTCAACGGCAAGCTGTCTTCGATCAAGCACAGCGAACGCTGGCCCCATTTGAACGCCCCAAGCACGTCCTCTTCGTACAGGATTATCCCCGTAACGCCACTGGGAAGGTCGTTCGGCCGCAACTTCGACGCCAGATTGTTGCACGGCGAATCGGTGAAGGCGCATGAGTCAAACTAAACGGCGCTTCCTCAAATGGGTTGTGGGGTTCATCGTCATCCTCTGGGCCGGCGTCGCGTTCTACGGGTTCCGACAGACCGATGCCGGTAGTCAGGCTAGCGGGTTAACGACCGTGACCGTTGGCTATCAAAAGGGTGACCCGGTTGACATCGCCAGGCAACGCGGTGAATTGGTCAAGGAAATGAAGGCCAAGGGCTATAAAGTTGTTTATAAACAGTTCCAGGATGGGACCTCACTCCTACAGGCACTGAAGGCGGGGAGTATCGACTACGCCCGGACCGGTGATACACCGCCGGTAACTGCTCAGGCGGCCGGTACCAAGCTAACGTATGTTGGTGCTGGATCCGCCAAGCCTAATGGCTCAGGAATCGTGGTCAAGAAAGGCAGCGGTATCTCTTCCATCAAGGACTTGAAGGGCAAGAAGGTCGCCTATACCAAAGGGACCAGTTCCCAGTATCTACTGCTGCAGGCGTTGAAGAAAGCAGGGATGTCCGCCTCCGATGTCACCTGGGTCAGCATGGATCAATCGTCGGCCAGCGTGGCCTTTGCTAAGGGCAAGGTCGCCGCGTGGGTCACGTGGGATCCTTACACGGCCCAAGCACAGGTCAACCAGAACGCGAAGCTCCTGACCAGTGGCGTTGGTCTCAGTAACAACCGTGACTTCCTCGTATCGACCCAGAGCTATGCCAAAAAGAATACTAAGATTTCCCAGTACCTAGTCAAGTATCTCGGTAAAGATATGCAATGGGCGAATACGCACAAATCAAAACTGATTAAGATGATGAGCAAGTCGTTGAAGCTGTCATCGGCAGTCGTCAGGAAGATGGTCGACCGTCGGAGTTACACCTTTGGCAGTATGACCAAGAGCATCACTAAGGAACAGCAAAAGATTGCGGACGTTTTCTACAAAGCGGGCGTCTTGAAGCAGGACGTGACCGTGGAAAAGATCGTGACGTATCTGAAGGAATGACCGTCAACGCAGCAGTAGGGTGAAATTGGCACCTGTGCTACCAGAATTCTTGTCGTTAAGTCATAAACGTCCCCTATTGCAAGGCTCACAGTCGTTGTGGGCCTTGTTTTTGTGTGTCGTTCTAGATGATTACGCGTATGGTTACGGTATAATGGGAATAATACCCCGGGGAATGACCCGGTAAGCGCGGTAATTTTAATGTATTTCCCGGGAAATAAGCGGAAACTGCTAAGAAAGTGGGCGTTCCCCCTTGCACGTTACGCGACGTCATCGGGTATACCTTAGAGTAGGAGGTGAAAGACCATGTCGAAATTTACAACGGGCGAGCTAGCTAAGCGGGCACACGTGTCGGTGCGAACTCTGCAATATTATGATAAGCGCGGGCTCCTGCAGCCAAATGAGGTTAGTGAAGGCGGTCGTCGTCTGTATTCACCGGCGGATTTAAAGCGCTTGAAGTTGATTCTCTTACTCAAGGGGATGAATCTGTCGCTAGCGGCCATTCAGGAAATCTTGGACAGTGATCAGGCGTCGCATGTGTTGGCACTCTTATTGGATCAGCAGGAGCAGCGACTACGGGATGAACAGACGGCCAACGCCGCGAAGTTAAAGACGGTAGTTCAGGTGCGCGCCGGCCTCGCTGACTTTGCAGCGGTGCCCATTAAATCGATTGAAGACATGGAATTAATTATGGCAAATAAGAAAGGTTTACGTCGGATTCATGTGAACATGGTGGTCTGGGGACTCGTCATGGATGCAATTGAAATAGCGGCGCTGGTTTACAGCGTTGTCGTCGGTAACTGGTGGGTCTTTGGGGCAGCGATGGTAGTGGCTGTGCTTTTCGCGACGCTGACTGTCCGCTACTACTTTAAGGCGGTCGATTATATCTGCCTGGCCTGTTCCAATCAGTTTCGGCCACGGTTCAAGCAGGCGTTTTTGGCAGGTCACACGCCCAAGACACGGAAATTGACCTGTCCAGTTTGTGGGCAGACTAATTACTGTGTCGAGGTGCTAGGCAAGCTTAAACAAGGTTAACTGAAGGGTGAAAGTTCTCAAATGCTCAGTATGACTGTTGTCACAACGACACGGAGACTAAAATTGGGCATCGTTGTCTAAACCAGCCGGCTTACCGTTCACCAAATTTAGGATGGAACGCTGTGGGTAGGCCGCCGCCAGCCTAAGAAGCGGTCTGTCAGCTCGCTTTGAACCGCCCAACCCGCGTTTCAAAGTCGCCATTTTCCAAGCAGAACACTTGGAAAATCCCACGGCTGAGCCTAAATTTGGCTCACTCACGCCTACGTAGGCAATGACCAACCATCGTAGACTAACGTTGCCAGTCTGGCAATTGTCACGGCAATGTCAGGTTAAAGAACAAATCATAACCGGAGGACCGCTTCTCAGGCCGCAGGCGGTCCCCACAGCAGCCGAAATCTCTGGCTGACACAGGTGGCAATTTATATCTAATTTTTGTGGATTAAATCACGATTAGCTGGGCCTTTCTAGGTGCATTGGGACTTTCAACCTTCAGGCTTAAACTCTAACAACCATCTGAGATTCAGTAGTTGAAATGGGCGCGTACAATCAGAACTGGAGTGCGACCATTGCCATCAATTGGCCTCCTCACTAATACTAATGTAAAAATCGGTAAAGTCGTCTCATGATTTTGGCGAAAAACCAAAAGAATCGTTTTAACCATCAAATGGTTGCAGGGATTAAACGGTGGTCAAATATACGCGTAGTACGGTTTGTAGTACGGCAAGACCAATGAAGTTCACGATAATCCAGGCCAACACAAAGAAAAGTCCCAGTCAGCGGGGAAACTGACTGGGACTTTTCGCATTTAGAGGAGGAGTGGTACTTTCAAAACAAAGAGGGGGGGTGGATCTTAAGACTAAGCCGTTTGCGGTTGGTCGTGGAGGATGGCGTTGAGGACGTCTTCGGCCACGGCCCCAACTTGCCGACCATCTTGATGATCGGTGGGGCCCGCCATTTCGACATAAGTTGTCGCGTGTTTCATCACAACGATGCGGTCCGCCATGCGGGCGGCTTCGGTAACATCGTGGGTGACAAGGATCGTCGTGAGCTGCTGCTGGTCGCAGACCTTGAGGATGAGGTCTTGCATTTTACGACGTGTCAGGGCGTCTAAGGCACCGAGGGGTTCGTCGAGCAACAGCACTTGCGGGTGGGACATCAGCGCACGGGCGAGGGCCACCCGTTGTTTCTGTCCACCAGACAGCTGATTGGGATAGTGATCGGCGTAGTCTTCAAGTTCAACCAAGCTGAGGAGTTGCTTGGCAGCGGCTTTAGTGTTGTCATTGCCGCTATCGAAGGATAGATTTTCAAGAACGGTCATCCAGGGGAGGAGACGATCTTCCTGAAACATAACGCGGATCACGGTGTGTTTGCGGCCGTGTTGGTCAAATAAAACATCGCCGCTGGTGGGCGTTTCTAGTCCAGCAATCAGACGGAGCAGGGTACTTTTACCACCGCCACTCATGCCGACTAGGGCAAGGAACTCGCCGCCACGGATCGTAAGTGTCACGTCGCGCAGCGCGGTGAGGGAACCGTACTGCTTGGCAATCGCGCGAATTGAAATTTCGGGTGCATCAGGCATTCACATGACTCCTTCCGGTAGTTTGCCAGTCTAACAGTAAACCTTCCAGGCCCTTAGCAACGAGGTCGGAAATCTTGCCGAGGAGGGCATAAACCACGATACATAAGATCACAGTCTTCATATCGACGAAGTCCTCGGCGTTGGTGGCCATGTAGCCGATCCCCGAATTCGCGGAGATGGTCTCGGCCACGATCAGCGTGGTCCACATGACCCCTAAGGCGTAGCGAATCCCCACGAGGATCTGGGGGAGTGCCGCGGGGAAGATGATCTTCCGGAACAGTTGGCTATTTGAGAGATTGTAGGACTTTCCCATTTCAATCAGGTCGGGATCAACGGAACGAATTCCAGTGTAAGTGTTGATGTAGACGGGAAAGAGTGTGCCAATCGCCACTAGCGAAATCTTAGCGGATTCACCGATACCTAACCAGAGAATGATCAAAGGAATCAGTGCCAAATGGGGGATGTTCCGAAACATTTGGATGGTGGAGTCAAACAGTAGGCGACACGTCTTGGACATCCCATTGGTAAACCCCAGAATGAAGCCCAGCCCACCACCAATCAGCAAGCCCACCGTCGCGCGATAGAGACTGATACTGAGGTTCTTGGGAAGTTCACCGGACTGGGTTAGTGTGATGCCATCTTGGAAGACGGCCCAGGGTGAGGGGAGCACCGAACTGGGCAACCAACCGATACGACTACTGAACTGCCAGCCAACAACGACGAGCAGGGGGATGACAAAGGGTAAGACTTGATTCAGGGGAGGCGTCCACCGTAAACGTTTAGGTCGAACGGTGGGCGCAAGTGTCACGGATTTTTGCATGGCCTCAGCCTCCTTTAAGGGTAAAGGTGAACGACGCCCAGCAAATGGGGGAGTCACCGAACGTGAGTAGTCAATTGGCGTCTATGTACGGAAAAAGTTTCGCGAGACGCCCAATGCCATTCAATAGAGCTTAGTTTACAAGCAATTCTCAGAAGAAACTACCGGGATATGGTAAGTGTTAGGTAAGAAATTCTTAGAAAGTAAAAGAGTGCGGAACAAGGCGGTTAGACTCTGAGCATTAACGTCAATAAGGATAAAATCCCGGGCCTGGATTTTGTCCTTATTGGGGTTAAGCGCAGGAGTCTGCCTTGTGGAGCACGTTTCGGCAACATAAAATTAGAGGGAAAGCACCGAACAAATGGAACGGTGAAAACCGCCTGGCTTTTTGACTTAATGGGGTTAAGCGCAGGGACCTGCCTTTCGGAGCACGTTTCGGCAATGTAGAATTGGAGGGAAAAGGCATCTCAACATTACCAATAAGGAAAAGAAGTCGTACTACATAAAAGGCCGACACACATCAGTTGCATGATGTGTGTCGACCTTTTAGTTGATAGTTCGTCTTAGTAGATTAGTAAATCGTCATCGCTTGCTTGCCATATTCCTTATTGAAATGGGAGACAGTTTCCCAGCTAATGGCACCGTGGTCGTACTTCATGTTTTTACCACCAGTACCGGCCTTAGCAGTTGAACTGTAGTAAAGGGGATCGTTAACCTTGAATTTACCATTCTTGTAACCAACGATAACCTTGCAATGGTTCCGCTTCTTATCACCATTCTTTTGGTAGGAAGAGTAACCGTAGAATAAGACAGGGTAACCACCTTGAACGTACATCTTGATAGTGTTGGCATTGGCCTTAGAAATATTTGCCGTTCGCTTCGTCCAGTGGTGAGAGTACTTCGTCAATGCGGCAGCGGTGATGACGTGGCCGAAACCAGCGCCAGTGTAGACGTTACCCTTTTGACCACCCTTGGTTGGGACCATTGGCAGATGATTTTGTGCGTAACGCAGATTAACTTTCACACCGCGGTAACGAAGCAACATGGTCATTGCAGCTGAAGCACAGCCCCAAGGTGCAAAGACGGGCTTGTATTGGCTGACGTAGGGAACCTTCATGACCTTACTTGCCGTGCTAGTTGCGACGGCGTTAGCGTTAACGTAACCTAAGTAAGTCTTCTTTGCGTTGTACAGCCGGTAGTAAGTCCGACCATTACTCAATTTATACTTGCCATTTGCCTTATAAGCTTTGTGGAAAAGCTTATTTGAAGATGAAACGGCGTGCCACTTGTTTTGATAGACCTTATAGCCCTTCTTAACAAAGTGGATCTCATGTTTATACGATTTCCAGGACTTGCTTGTTTGTTCTGGAATCGCTTTCGTTGCGGCGCTTGCGGTAACTGATGCAGGTGCTGTCAAAGGAATATTGACGGTACTTCCCACCGTAATGATAGCGAGTAGGGCTGCCCCATTGCGGAGTAGTCGTTTGCTTAGACTAGTTTTAACCATCGTGGTTCCTCCTAATATGTATGTTTGTTACGGTTTTGATTATACACCAAAATTGTTTTGAATAGTGACGTTATATAGGAGAAACTTTGACTTAAACACATAAGGAATTCTACAGAGTCGTCTGCCGTTTACAAATTATGTGACGTTCGGTGGTGAAATTGTTGTAGTATCAAGAAATGCAATGGGTTACTAGTGACAGTGACTCCGATCATATAAAAGAGAAATATTACGTTTTCGTTATTCGACGGCAGCATATCATCACGGATACCGGCTAATACCGAGATTAATTGCTGAACTAGCGAAGAATTGCCACCTGCGGCTTGAGGAGCGCTAATCATTCGCGCGAATTGTATGCGCATCGTGACAACACAAAGGCTGTATGCTCACAATTTAGAGAATACAGTCTTTACGTGGCTTATTTAATTGCAGTCCAGCTAGTCAATGATCGTCGCGCCCAGAGCCGTTTCAAAATGCGTCAACGCCCAGTCATGACCGACTTGATTAAAACTAGCCACGGTATTGCGATGAATCACCAGTTGATAGCCCAGATTGTAGGCATCGACTGCCGTGTGAAGTACGCAGATATCCGTGCAGACACCAGCTAGGTGGAGGGTGTCCACGTGGCGCTCGCGTAGCCGCAGGTCGAGGTCGGTTCCAGCGAAGGCACTGTAGCGGGTTTTGTCGAACAACCAAACGTTATCGTCCGCAGTGTGCTGATCGACCCAATCCTTGACTGGGCCAAAGAGTTCTCGCCCCCAAGTATTGCGGACGTTGTGAGGGGGGAAGAGCTTGGTCTCGGGATGATAGGGATCGTTAGGCGTGTGGACATCCGTAGGTAAAAGGACCCAGTCGCCAGCCTGATGAACCTGATCCGCCAGATCAACGATTGCCGGTGCTAGTCGTTGACCGGGTTCGCCACAAGTCAGCGCACCTTTATCCGCGACGAAATCATTGGTGTAATCGATAATTAACAATGCTTGATGATTGGTCATATCTGATCGTCTCCTAACCTTGTTTGAGGATAGTATGCCGAGCGATGGCGCCATTGTCAATGGGAATGGTCATTAGTGAATTAATAATTAAGGCCAATTCATTAATAATGCCGTGTTATCAGCTGAATGATAACGGACTTGTCACAGGATAGAGTATTTATAAAAAGAGTCGCTAGAAAACATTGACAGCCACCGCGGAGTTTTGTATACTATTGATGAATTCATATTATATAGCGTATAATATTATGAGGAGGAAAGCTTATGGCCATTCAGGTACCGACCGAGCTTCTCGATGGCAGTGTGCTGGGCTTACTGACACAGCAGGACCACTACGGGTACACGCTGACTCAAGAAGTGCGGCAGCTTTTGCCAATCTCGGAATCGACCTTATATCCCGTGTTGCGACGGCTGAAGAAAAATGGCTGGCTGGATACTTATGACGAACCCTTTCAGGGTCGTAATCGCCGGTACTATCGGTTGACGGACAGTGGTCGGGCGCGTTTAGCAGAAATTCAAGGGGATTGGCAGGGCTTTAGCCAAGCAATTTCACAGTTATTGGAGGGAAACACGCATGAATGATTACATTCAGGCCATTGAACGGTTGTTGGGTCAGCTGACAACGGCCGAGCAACAGGATGTGGCAGAATACTATCGTGAATACTTGCTGGACGCGGGGATTGAGACTTACCAGCAGGCGGTTGATGAACTGGGAAACGCCCAAGTCGTTAGCACGCAAAGTCTTAGCGGATTATTCGATTCGAATGAGTGAACAAGAGACTAAGGGGACTGCATCGAAAGGGCAATCACGGTCGAGCGTACAGGCAACTAAGAATAATGTGAAGACGGTCTGGCTGATCGTGTTAGCGCTGCTGTCGACGCCAGTCACGATTCCCATTTTGATCGTGGTAGCAGCTTTATTATTTGCGATGGTGGCCGTGCTGGGGAGCTTGGTCGTCGCTGTAGTTGCAATTGTCTTTAGTGTGATGGCCCTCGGAGTAGTGGGTATTGTTGCAGGGATCTTCGTCATTTGGCAAACGCCGTGGACGGGGCTCTTTTATCTGGGGATTGGGTTGTTTTCGCTGGGAGCCTGCATCATCGGGTGGTTAATTTTGAAATGGTTCGGGAGTAAGGTTGTCTGGGCACTGTCATGGGCGGCGAAGGGAATCTATCGTCGTTTCATTCCACGGAGTCGAGCAGAACGGGGGCGTAAGCTATGAAACGGAGCTTAAAGATTGGGTTAACTTTAATGGCCTTGGGGGCCGTCTTATTCGGTGTTGGCTGGATGAATCACGGGGACAAAGCGGTTGTCTGGAGTAAGTCAACACGCGGATTTAAGACGATTCAGGAGGTCAAACGCAGCTACCATCCGGGGGATTATCAGCGGATCGTGGTGGATTCACAGGCGCCAGTCACCATCAAGGCCGGCAATACTAACCGCGTGACGGTCAGTTACATGGATGGCGACACCAGCTTACCTAAAACCAATGTCGCCAAGGGAACATTAACGATCAAGGGCGGCGTCTCAACGAGCCATCTAAGCGTTTCAATCTTTAGTGTGTCGGATCGGACGACGACTAATGGTGGTGTGCTGGTCACCGTGCCACGGGATAAAAAGTTAGACAGTATTGTGGTGAAAAAAGGGAGCGGGAGTCTCTCATTGCGAGAACTGCAGGCTAAGCAAGTGACGATAGAAAATGCGGATGACATCAATCTCTACGCACTGCGGGTCGATCAAAATATTATGGCCCACTCAACCGATGGGGATGTTTACGCGGACCATGTTCGAGCGAAGCAGCTGCGGGTCAACACGGATGATGGGGACATGAGTATCTCGAATTGTCAGTTAACGGCAACGGATAATCAGTTTGTGACGTCCGACGGGGATATTCGCCTGTCGACCAGCCGGCTGGGTGGTGGCCGTGTCGACACAGCCGATGGGGATATCAGTCTCCAGAGTAACCGGATTACGCAGAAACTCAAGGCCCGGACGGAAGATGGAGATATTCACGCGAATATTGCCAAGTCAGCGGGTGCCAAGGTTGCCTCGCAAGATGATGATATGAGTGACATCACGGTCCTGGGCAAGCACCACCACAGCGGTTATTGGCTGCGGCGTGAAGCCAAGTCGCAGTACCAATTAACGACGGACGACGGGGATGTTCGGGTCGCAGATGAAGCGGATTAAGTTGCATAAAAAGAGCTGTGTCTTGCGCACAACTCTTTTTTCTGGCTTCTGCGGTAAAACGTGGTAGAATATAATGATTGCTTCATACCGGATTAAACATCAAATACAAGTATTAGAGGAGATTTTATCGTGTCTGATTCAGCAGCTTACTGGCAAAATATCGCGGATCACGCCAAGGCCGAAGACCGGCCATTCTTCAGCCTGGCACCAATGGAAGCCGTCACGAACGCTATCTTTCGGCGCGTCGTGGCACGGGCAGCCGCACCCGATGTCTTCTTCACCGAATTCACGAACGCCATCAGTGTGACCCATCCCAAGGCAAAGTTTACCGTTGCTGGTCGACTCTACGTGGCACCCGAAGAGGCCCATATGCCGGTCGCCCAGTTGTGGGGTAACGATGGGGAGGCATTTGCCCGTGCGGCGCAGAACGTGAAGGAACGGGGCTACGAGGCCATTGATCTGAACATGGGGTGTCCAGATTCTACCGTGATCAAGAATCACGGGGGAAGCGACCTGATTCGGAACTTCGATAGCGCGGCGGCTGTGATTGCCGGCGCCAAGACGGCTGGCCTACCTGTAAGCGTGAAGACGCGGCTGGGCTACAGTCGCTTAGATGAATGGCGCGACTGGTTGACCTTCCTGTTTGAACAGGACATTCCGTTGTTGACGATTCACCTGCGGACGAAGAAGGAAATGAGTCGCGTGCCCGCCCATTACGAGTTAATCGACGATATCGTCAAACTGCGTGATGAGGTGGCACCACACACCTTGCTACAGTTAAATGGTGATATTGAAAATTACCAGGACGGTGTGGCGTTGGCTAAGGCGCACCCCGGCGTGGATGGTATTATGATTGGCCGCGGGATCTTCACGAGTCCCTTTGCCTTTGAAAAGACACCGCAACACCACGACGTTAAGGAACTACTTGGCCTGTTGGATTACCAACTCGACCTTTATGATGAGTTCGAGCAACGGTTCGACACGTCTCGTTTCGCCTCCCTCAAGCGTTTCTTCAAGATTTACGTACGGAGCGAGCCCAATGCGGCCAGTTTGCGGAATGCGATGATGGAGACGCATACGACGGATGAAGTGCGAGAATTATTGGCAGATTCTGAATTTACGAAATAAGATCGAAAAGGGCCTGAGGATTTTCCTCAGGCCCTTTAACTTATTAAGCATCTTTAGGATTGAACGCGAGTGGCACTTTTAACTTGTCAGCGTTTCGGCGATGAAATGCTTCGCCATCACACGAGTAGTAGGATTCAACCTTAAGGCTTGCCACATTCTTTACGGTGATTGACGCCTTTAGAACATGGTCTTGGATTAACGTGCGCGGTAGATGCTACCCGTAAAGCCAGTTGAACCAGCTGCTTCATCGTTGGCAGCTTGGACCAGCTTCTTTTGCGTGTCTGAAAGGCGACGATTGTCCCACTTACGAACGGCAGCGTTTTTAGCGTCTTCAGAGGTGTAAGTCTTGCCGTTGAACGTATAATCACCGGCAGCTTCGACATTGTTGGCACCGATAGCGACTGGAATAGCAATGGCAACGATGGCCACTGCAACTAAAGCGATAATGGATTTTGCGAGTTTACTCTTGAGCATCTTGAAATTTCCCCTTTTAAACCTTAATTTATGCCGAACGATGTTGCGCAGCCCAACCATCATACCGTAAGTTGGTTTGGTGACGCAACTAGTAATTTTTGCTGGTCTGCCGGGTGCTTGACGCGAAATGCTGATGGGAAAATAAAGGCATCGCTTCCATAATATTGTAAAAAATAAAACGATCGCGCCCTGGGAGGCTGCTCTCGTGGGGTTTAAGTATTTGAAGGTTGAAAGCTAAAATGTTTGTGTTACTCTTGCGACACTGGGAATTAGCACGGCTAAATTAGTGAAAACAGTCGCACTCCGGCTGCCAGGGATTCCGCTGGCTGTGGGGAACGCCTCCAGCCAAAGGACGGGCTTCCAGCTCGCCTGAAAGCCGCCAAGTGCAGGCGTCTCTCAGGTCGTCCCACGATGTAAGCCGGGAAAAGCGCCGACTAACATCGTCGACATGGCTAGCTCCATCCCTGACTGCCTCCGGCTCTGATTGTGCATATCAATTCCACTCCAATCACTGAATCTCAAACGGTTCCTACAGTTTAAGCATAAGTCAACAACGCTTCTAGGCGCATAATCCATGTTACCTCGAACCAACTACGTCAGCTGAGAGGCCGGCAGATATGGGCTCAGGCGCGTCGTTCTACTTAGTCAGTGGGTGTTTTTTCCCACTGGCTTAGTAGAAAACCAAGCTTGGAGACTCGCGATTTTCGAGGCTTCAAGTTGTGTTCGCACCGATCCAGCCCATATCTGCCGGCCGGTAAGGCGATGACTGGACGATGTTGCCCAATTTTAGCCTCTGTATCGTTGTGACAACAGGCATAATGAGTGTTTTGGAACTTGCAACCTTCAGTATTCAATTTAATACTGAATCAGTCACGGTATCGCTTTCAAGAAAAGAGTGCTAAATTAGAGAAAAAGCGGAAGGTTCGGTGAGCAACATGCAGTTATCGGAAAAAATTGCGGGTAATGTGTCTCGCGCCGTTAATCCACATGGCTTGGAACAAATGATGGCTCGGCAGATTGACACTGTTCGTCGTCGAGGCACCTATGCTGGCGCAAAGCGGGCATTGATTCTCGGTGGTTCGGCTAGCTATGGCTTAGGCAGTCGATTGACGGCGGCATTTGGTCAGGGTGCCACTACGATTTCAGTCGGGTATGCGCGGCCACCTCACGATACTTTTCTCGGCGCGGCTGGTTGGTGGAATCAGGTGTATTTCAACCAGGCCGCGGAACGCGCCGGCCTGGTTGCGCAGAATTTTAACGCCAACGCGTTTCTGACGAGCACGAAGCAACTGGTGATCGACTATATTCAGCAACGCTTGGACGGGCCAATCGACCTGTTAGTGTATGCGGTTGCAGCACCGAAACGGGTCAACCCGGAGAATTCAGCTGAAGTGTGGCGTTCCGTAATTAAGCCGATTGGCACACCGATCACTGAATTTTCAGTGGATTTGGAACATGAAAAACTAATGAAGCAAACGCTGATGCCTGCAACTTCAGAAGAGGTTACGGCAACGACTCACGTCATGGGTGGCGAGGACTGGGAGTTATGGGTGGCAGCTCTCAAGACGGCTGGCGTTTTGGCGCCCAATTGTAAGACGATTCTGTTCTCCTACGAGGGACCAGCGGCGACAGCGGCGATTTATCACGATGGCACTTTAGGACAGGCAAAACGCGCGGCCGAAGCCAGTGCGCAACGGTTGCAGGCGGTATTGGCGCCAACTGGTGGAGAGGCCTTAATCAGTGTGAACCGTTCGGCAACGACCAAAGCCTCAGCCATTATTCCGGGCTTCTCGCGTTATTTATTGGCGCTGTTGCAGGCTGAACAGGCCATTGGAAGTCATGAAACAACGGTGGAACACCAAGACCGACTGTTCCGGGACATGGTCTACGGCCGGCAACGTCAGGTCGATGACTTGGGCCGATTACGACCGGATGCGGCGGAACTTTCGGCAGCGACACAAGATCAAGTGGTTAGAATTTTGCCAGAGATTACGCCAGCTACCTTTACGCCTGATTTACTGGGTTATCAGCAATATCGGCGGGAATTCCGTCAGTTGAGTGGTTTTGACGTTCCGGGAGTTCCCGCCGACTTCGATAGGGCAGAGCTAAATCAACTCAGATATTAGCTTTTTTGAAGTGGCATTGCGATGGCAGAGAGTTCTATAAGCCCGTTGTAATGCCTTTTTAGCACTATTCTTATGTAAGCGAAGCCAAATTATAATTTTCTGAGAGTCGTTGCTTTTTGCTAGGGAATCGCGGAAAAAAGGTCTATAATACTCAGCAGTCTATAGCGAGCTTCCTCATTGGGTTCGCGACATTATTTGGCCGTTGATCCATCGGTTGGCGTGAGTTACCCGCTAACCTGGTCACCAGACGTGCCATCATTCAATGCTTACGATTAAGGAGAATCTACACAACTATGACCCCAAATATTCAAATTATTTTTGCCAGTATGTCTGGTCGTAATCGCGCACTCGCTGGCCATGTACAAGCACAGCTTGCGTCCAGAGCCCAAACGGTGATTACGGAAATCTCGCAAGCTGATGCTTTTGATTTGTCGCAGGCGGATGCAGTTATCGTGATCAGTTATACCTATCACGATGGTGAGCTTCCAGATGAGGCCCAAGACTTCTTCGAGGATCTAAAGGAAGTTGATCTGAATCGGACAAAGTTTGCCGTTCTCGGGTCTAGCTCCAAAAAGCATCTGCATTTTGGCCGGGCCGTGGATTATTTAACGATTCAGTTGAATTCCAGCAATGGTGAACAGGTGGCGGATTCCGTCAAGATCGACCAAGATCCAGACGATGGCGATTTGGCCCGTGTGGATCAACTCGCCCAACGCGTATTAAAGAGTTTTGAAGATTAAGAGGAAAATTTAACGAGGTGAAACCAGGATGTATTTACGTAAAGCAAAAGCAGAAGAAATCGACTTAGTTTGTGACATTATTGAAGACGGCAAGCAGCAACTCGCTGATGCCGGGATCGATCAATGGCAGAATAACTATCCGAACCGTGCCGTTATCGAGGGCGACATTGAAGATGGCCGGGCCGTTATCTATAACAGTGATGACCACGAAACGTTAGGGGTCGCTGCCGTGATTGAAGCGCCGGACCACGCCTATGATACGATGAAAGGTGACTGGCTCTCCGATACCAAGAAATACGTGACGGTTCACCGGGTCGCTATCTTCTCCCATCATCAAGGTAAGGGCTACGCGTCCCAACTGTTCCGGGATTTGTTCGACTACATCGATGAACATCATCCAGAAGCACGGAGTATTCGAATCGATACCCATCGAGACAACTTGAAGATGCAACACTTGATCGAAAAGTTTGGCTTTAAAAAGGTTGGCCAAATCGATGGGGTCTACCATCCCGATGATGTCTGCTTCGTTTACGAAAAGCTCATCTAGGTTGTACTGACGAACAGTCGGTAGTCACCAAACGAACTGCGTTTAACGAAACGTTTATACGAAAAAAATAATTTTAAGGGAAACCGTTACCGGTCTAGTGCCGGCGGTGGCTTCTTTTTTTATACAGTGAGTTTGAATAAACGCCGCCGTTGCGGCATAATTGGGATTAGCATTCATGAATATTCACCCGGTTGTTTAAAAAGCAGTTGCTTAATTGCTCAGAACCAGGTAGCATATTCTCATATAGTTTTAATCTTTAATTTGAAATAATCCTGACATAGGGATAGAAAGAAGGAATTAGATTGCAAAGAAGACTAAGTGCACGCCAAATGCAGATGATTGCGTTGGGCGGGACGATCGGCGTTGGATTATTTATGGGGTCTGGTTCCACAATCAAGTGGACGGGGCCGTCCGTCCTCATCGCTTATATTATCTCTGGTGTTTTCCTATACTTAATTATGCGGGCCTTGGGGGAAATGCTCTACGTTCACCCCACAACCGGATCCTTCTCAACCTTTGCTTCCGAATACATGCACCCAGTCTTTGGGTATCTCACGGCTTGGAGTAATATTTTCCAATTCATCGTTGTGGGAATGAGTGAAATGATTGCGTTGGGTGGCTACTTCCGTTTCTGGTGGCCGAACTTACCGGACTGGATTCCGGGTCTGGTGGCGATTACTTTCCTCTGTATCGCTAACTTGATTTCGGTCAAAATGTTTGGGGAGCTGGAATTCTGGTTCGCTCTGATCAAAGTCGTCACAATTGTGCTGATGATTATTGCCGGCCTTGGGGTCATTCTGTTCGGCTTTGGAAATGGTGGTCACGCGGTCGGTATCAGCAATCTCTGGACGCACGGTGGTTTCTTCACCGGCGGTGCCAAAGGATTTATCTTCGCGTTGGCCATTGTGTTGGCGTCGTATCAGGGGATTGAGTTGATTGGGGTTACGGCTGGTGAAGCCGAGAATCCCCAACACACGCTGGTGACGGCGATTCGGTCGACCGTTGCCCGAATCCTAATTTTTTATGTGGGCGCCATCTTCGTGATCGTCAGCATTTACCCATGGGACCAGTTGAATCAGATTGGATCACCCTTCGTGCAGACGTTTGCTAAGATTGGCATTACTGCCGCGGCTTCCATTATTAACTTTGTGGTCATTACCGCTGCTCTGTCCGGTTCGAACTCCGGGATCTACAGCGCCAGCCGGATGGCATTTACCCTAGCCGAAAAGAAACAATTACCACGGAAAGTGACGCTACTGAACCGTCATGGGGTACCCGTGTACGCTGTGATCGCAATCTCTATTGGGATCGGTATTGGGATCGTCTTGAACGTGGTCTTACCCATGTTCTTTAAGGATGCCACGCAGATCTTTGTCATGGTCTACAGTTCAAGTGTCCTGCCCGGCATGGTACCATGGTTTGTCATTCTGATTAGTGAAGTCGAGTTTCGCAAGCAGAATCCCAAAGAAATGGCAACGCATCCGTTTAAGATGCCATTTGCCCCTTGGTCAAACTACATTACGCTGGTCTTCTTGGCCATTACGCTGATCTTCATGTTCCTGAATCCTGAGACGCGGGTATCGATCTTAGTTGGGGTGGTCTTCTTGGCTATCATGACCATTATCTACTTTAAGAAGTACCAACCCCGTGAGAACGCAGAAAAGACGCTGTAACTGGGCACTAGCTGAAGCGTGTCGTCGATACCGGCGTTATGCTCTTTCAGTTGGGTATCTCGTCAATGGTGGTTGGATGTGTGTAAAATCAAAGCTAGTCAGCTACTTACTGCACAATCTGTGTTGTATAAGCTGGCTATTTTTTGTTAAAAATGACTATAATACGTCTAGCATGTTTTAATAGAAATTGGGTCTTAATGGCGCTTTACACAAAATAAACCGTCAATTCTCATTGGATGTACATCCAAATCTGCACCGTATTTGGGTGTGGGATTAGCTAAATTCAAGTCAATTTACAGTCAAAAATCGAAAGAAAAGAGGCAAAACATGAGTCGTCCAGGTAATTATGGCAAGTCGAGTCGTCTCAAACAACTGCGGCAGATTCGGCGGCGTAAACAGCAACAAACCAGCCGAACCATTGGCTGGGACCAGGTCGAAGACTTCTTGCTCGGTCGGTATCACTTGGTGCAGGGGAGTAAACTGCCCCCCCTCGTCGATGCTACTGTCCAGCGTTTCTTTAGTGAGTGGCTTCAAACGGCGCTAGCACAGGGTGAAGACCAGGTCCAGTGGGCGGTTAAAACCTTGACGGAGAGGACCCTTCAGCGTATAGGGAATCAGGTGCCTTGGCAGTTCTACGGGCTGCTATCTGGACAAGCGATGCACTGGCAACGGCTGCTCCTACGTGAGGGGCCAGTTGTACCGTTAACAATACCACGGCAGGTGATGTCCCCACTCAGTGAAACGGCGTGGAATCAGCTGATTGCCGAACAACTGGCGGTGAACTTATTAACGGTTAGTGCGGTTCCTGTGACCGTTAAACAACGTGATCAGTTAGCAGCTAGCTTTCTAATTGACGGTCGGTTACAATGGGCCGCCATAGCAGCGCTATTTACCCCCCTAGGTTTTCAGGTCACCGCAGGAACGGATCAGGCAACCACCCAGTGGCTGAATGATTTAAGGGGCTTAACGGTGGGCGATTTCCATCACTAAGTGACTAGGTACGAAAGGTCAGCTAAAAGCTGGCCTTTTTATTTACTACCAGGTATCATCATCTAGTGAATCAAGCATGTAGAAGACAAGTAAGACACGGCTTCGGACAGACGGCTGGTGAACAAGGTGGCCAGCATGGAATAACTTCGTCTGTAACGTCACGGGTGGCTTAGCCATTACCGGGGCCATCCATGTTTGCTAAAACGGGTAATCAGGAGGTATATTTAGCAAATATGAGGAGTGAGTAGTATGACTCGAAAGTTAATGAAGGCTGCACTATTAAGTGGTGCTGCAGCCTTAGCATTGGGTATTGGAGCAGGCCCAGCCTTTGCGGCAACGACCGGTACGTCCAGTGCTAGTGCCAGCGATAGCAGTGTGGGACCAACCTCACAGACGACCCAGACCACGGCCGAATTCGATACGAATCCTAACGCAGCTATTGCGCTGGATTCGGCACCTAATATCGGTTTTGGTGCTAACGCCACCCCAAACGGTAAGATTGATATGACGTATTCCGCAACAACGGCAGACAATCCAGTTGAAGTTTCCAACCCTGGGTTACCAAGTGGTTGGAACGTTCAAGTGAAGAACTCGCCGTTTACGGATACTGCTGGGGACACCTTGAAGGGCGCTGTCCTTTCGTTGGGTGAACCTGACGTTGCGGCTGCCAACACTGGCAACCCTTCCACTGCACCAACCGCGGCAGCATTTAAGCTGGATGGTACCGGCACAAATGCGGTCGTTTACAGTGCAGCTGCTAAGGGCGGCTTAGGTATTTGGGATGCCAACTACGGTTTGGCTGAGGTTACGTTAGCGGTTCCAGCAGGGCAACTTGGTGGGACTTACAGCTCAACCATGACGTGGCAGCTGAACGATACGCCACAATGAAGTGACCGTTGATTTGTGCCGTTTAGGGAGCGTTATTGTGTGATGAGGGGGCGTCAGTGATGAGACGTGGATGGAAGATTTTGTTGGCAATCAGTCTTGCGCTAGTCGCGATGATTTGGAGTTTACCCACGGCGCGAGCCGCTAAAACGGCAGAAAACAACGTGGGGTACTCGGTACGTCCGGTATTACCTGCAAATCAGATCACAAAGCAGGTATCGTATTTTGATTTACGGGTGAAGCCGGGTCAAACGCAACGCCTGCAGGTTGTGGTCGCGAATACCAGTAACCGGAGCCAGAAATTTCAAATTAGCGTGAATCAGGCAGTCACTAATAATAACGGGGTCATCGATTATAGTCAGCGCAATCCGAAACGGGATTCGTCCCTGAAGGTGGGCATTGCTGATATCTTTGCCAAAGGTACCGCGCAAACGGTCACAATTCCGGCAAATGGACAGAAGCAAATTAGTTTAAGCTATACGATGCCCGCGAAGAAGATTCGTGGCATTATTTTGGGTGGTATTTATGTCGCCCAATTGAATCCTGAGAACGCGAAGTCTGATGGTCAGATTATGGTCAAGAACGCCTTTGCGTATGCCATCGGTTTGTCCCTGCAGGAGGGGACAACCGTAAAGCCTGATCTTCGATTAGACCGCGTGGCAACTGCGCAGATCAACGCCCGGAATTACGTGACAGCTAACCTCCAGAATTTTCAACCCGGAATTCTGCAGAAGTTAACCGTTAACGCCCGGGTGACTAAGGCGGGCAGTAACCAGACCCTGTTGTCTCAGAAGCAAGGACAGATGGGGATGGCACCTAACAGCAACTTTAATTTTGGCATTCCTTGGGGCAACGAGTCATTAGTTGCCGGTAATTATACGTTGTATTTGACGGCAAAATCCGGAGATCAGCAGTGGCAGTTCGTCCGCAACTTCGCGATCAACGGTCCAACCATCAAGCGACTGAACCGGCATGCTTTGACGCCGACCCAACCAAATTACTTGTTGTACCTGTTACTTTTGCTCTTGATCGTCATCCTGTTGGCCGTTATCGGCTATCTCATTTATCGCAACCGACACACACCCGACACGAAGTAAGGAGGAATGACGTTGCACAAACGGTGGTTGAGCGCCGGCTTGATTCTACTAGCAGTGGCCCTAAGCAGTGGACTAACGGCTCATGCCGATAGTGACTACTCGCACGCGCTGGCAACGGCGCCGCAAGGAATTCTATTAAACAAGACAGATGCTATTATGACCTTAGGGACAGCTAATATGAGCTCTGCTGCTGTCGTTGATACAACGAATCCGGCCGCTCCGAATACGCAAGCAGCGCGTCTGACTAGCGGTCCAAATCAATTTGGCGCTATCTGGTCGACGGATGATAACTACTTTAATCTAAAAGAGGACGAAACAGTTTCAATGTGGATGTACTTTGGTGATAACGGAACGAAAGCGGCCGATGGCATGGCTTTCGTCTTGCAAAACGATCCGAATGGTATTGCAGCGAGTCCCAAATTTGGCCGTTTTGGCATTATTGGGGAAACGATGGGTACCTGGGGCGTCGATAAGAATCCTGTCCAAAGTTCCAGTGCGGGAATCGCAGAAACAGCAATTCAGAATAGCTGGGCGGTGGAATTTGATACGGCCTTTAACAACCAAACCGGTGGGCACGCTGCCGGTCAAGCCAATTCATTTGATATCGGCTACCCGACTGATCATATTGCGTCATCGTATCCAGGTCTAGCCACGACGTATCATCAGTACGTGGATCCTGGTTCATGGGGCTTCTCGAAAACCAATTACTACTATTCTCTCCAACACAATGGATTGATCACCAATTCTAAGAATCCTGGGTTCTTGGCAAATGGACAATGGCATCACGTCACCATTCATTGGAATGATCTGGCGGAGACCATGACCTACACGTTTAATGACAAGAATCCGCAAACTGGGGAGCAACAGCCGGGGGTCAGTCGGACAGTTCGGCTGGACCAACGGGTTGTTGATCCTACTGGCACGAATAAGGTCCGCTGGGGCGTTACGGGTACCACGGGAACCAAGTGGAGCAATAATCTCGTCGTCTTTGAAGATACGCCAGGGAATGTCAAGGCCAACACAAGTACCACGTTGACCGACCTGACACGTGAACGAGAGATCCAGGATCACGGGACAACGGTCGCTAACGACCGGGTGCGTCTGGATTACCATTTGGATTATCGTGATGGACGGCAGCCTTGGTCGAGCATTATTGCCAAGTTGAAGCTTCCTGAGTCCATTGATTTTGAAGAGGCCAAGATCACCTACAGTGGTGACCGACGTCCCGAAATTTTGGATGTCAGCCAAATCAAGGACAACCAACTACTGACCGAGTTGGGTTATGCGATGGATAGCGCATACCCCTCCGCAACCATCAGCCTAACCGGGCGTGTGGCAGCGGTGTCCAAGACAACGAAGGTGACCCGCGCATCAAGTACTTTCTCGTCTAACGCCTTGATTAGAACGGTTGAGACGCCGGCGTTCACGATTAATCCGAACGTCGACTTGGATCTGGCCGTTACCAGTGGGCAGACGGTAAATGTGACAGCACAAGAAGGAACCACTGTGACTGGGAGAGTCGACATGGCGACCAGTGCAGCAACGAAGCCGATTGCCAAACTCGTGGGGACACTGAACAAGGATAAGATTCCAGACGTTGCACTTAATGCCGACGGGACGTTTACGTTACCGGTGACGAATGATCAGCTTCGTCGAGGAACGAATATCTTGAAGCTCAGGGCCGTCACGGCGGATGGTGACAAGTCCAATCAGGTTACCGTGACAATCACGGTAACTGGTGAATTGAAGTTTGGTTATATTTCGTCAAATGAAAGTTTTAAGAGCAGTACGTTGACTGATAAGAATCAGTTGGTGCACCGCGATGGTGATTGGCAATTGGTGGTTCAGGATACACGTGGAACTGGTGCGCAGTGGACGCTAATGGCGCAGACAACGCCGTTCGTTAGCGAGACAGGCACCAAGCTAAGCGGTGGTCCTGTGTATGTCAGTAAACGAGGGGTCACGCCGATTGGCGCGAGCCCAACACCGGTACTGACACATACCATGAATGATACCGACTTAGACGGCAACTTCAACGTTGCAGCGCATTGGGAACAGAAGTCAGGGGTGTTACTTGCAGTAGATGCAGGAACGACCCCCGGAAATTATTCTGGAGACATCACTTGGACGTTGGAGGACGCACCACAGTAAGAGTGTGAGGGCGGCCCAACGGAGCACGTTTCGGAAGTTGCCAGGATTGGGATATCTGATTCGGGTCGTGATTTACAAAACGCTTACAACGGTGTATTCAAAACCAAGCCCGCTCATCAGGGATGTTAATCTAACCGAAGCTAGATAGCGTTCAGTTGTTAGGTGGGTAGGTCAAGCTGTCAATCAATTTGGGAGATTTTAAACGAATCACCCTACCACAGAAGCTGATATGCAGGCGATTTAATCGCTAACAGATTAATCAAGTTTCATCAAAGCCACGAAATGGCGCCTAGGCATAAAGCCTAGGCGCCATTTTGTCTGTCATCAGCGCATGCGTTGCTACGACAGCTCTATCAGTTAAAGGTCCAGCTAATAGAGATTTAATCCACAAAATTAGTTATAAATTACCACCTACGGCTGCCAGAGATTCCGGTTGCTGTGGGGACCGCCTGCGGCCTGAGAAGCGGTCCTCCGGCTCGGTTTGAAGCCTGACACAAATCATCAGTCTCCAAACACGTCCCACGCTGTAAGCTGGTTCCCAGCTAACACCGTCGACACAGCGACCTCCATCTCTGGCCGCCTTCGGTTATTGATTTGTTCTTTAACCTGACATTGCCGTGACAATTGCATAATTGGTAACGTTGTCAACATTTCATCCTTAAATCTTTTTTTGACTAGTTCTAATAGCCTGAAAACTTTGTCATACCGGCATTCTAGACCAGTAGATGACGCATAAGCTTTGTAAGCGATAAAAAAATATGAGACTCATTTGGCCAAAATTACATTAGTAGTAAGTAGGGGGAGCTGGTATGTTCAGGATAACAAAAAGACTGTATCAGCTCGGGATGTTTTAACCCGAGTCGACACAGTCTTGCAGGAACATAATTGTTGTCGCTGTTAGTTCAATAATTTAGTGACCATTTGCTCGTAAATGGTAATGAAGCGGTGGTACATATCCAAGTCGACGTATTCATTAACTTGGTGGGCCGTGATGTTACCGGGGCCAAAGATCACGACGTCAATATCGGGGTTGCTTGCCAGGAAGGACGAGGCGTCAGTGCCCCCGGGGACACCGATCAGCGGTAATTTCTGATCCAGATTACTTTCCCCGACCTCACGGGCGACCGTGACCAATTTGGCGTCTTCCATGGTATGCATGGGCCGTAAGTCACTCAGAATATCTAGTGTCATGTCGGCACCGGCTGCGTTTAGGTCGGCGATGATTTCTTTGATGGCGACCGTCATGTCGGCGTTAGGTAATTCTGGAATTGTCCGAATCTTAACGGAGAGATCGGCACTAGCGGGAACTGTGTTGATCTGTTCCCCACCATGTACCATCGTGACGACGGGAGTTACGGGTCCCAGGACGGGGTTGCGGTAATTTTTGATGGAGGCGAAGTATGCCTCTTCCTTTTGGTAGAAGGCCATCAAAGGTGTGATGGCGTTTTTACCAATCTCAGGCATGGAACTGTGCGCAGCGACCCCGTTAGAATGTACCGTGTAGGTCAATGAGCCTTTGTGTGCCAATTCGATAAAGTGTTGTTCGCCAGTTTGATTGGCGTCGGACAACTTCTGAGCAGAAGCTTGGTCGGCCTGTAACATGTACTGAATCTGCTTTTGCATCAGTAACTGCTTGGCGACCCCACTAGGTTCACCGACGATCAGCGTGTCGAGGTCCTTGGCGTAGCCAGCTTCGGCGAGTTGTTTGGCGCCGTATTGGCCGTATTCTTCGCCAACCGTTGCCATCAGACGTAGGGTTCCATGTAATGGAATATGTTGGTCTTGCAAATGAATCATCGCCCAGACACCAGCCATTAAGCCGGACTTCATGTCAGAAGTCCCTCGGCCGATCATCAGGTTATCTTTGATCGTGGCAGAGAGGGCATCGACCCGCCACTTTGACGCATCGCCCAGGGCAACCACGTCGGCGTGTCCATCGAATCCTACGACGGGACCGTTACCGTCACCAATTTCGGCAACGAGACTGGTCCGTCCGGGAGCATAGTCAACTAATTTACTTTCAATATTATGCTTTGCCAGGAGTGCAGCAATGTAGTCTGCTACTTGCTTTTCTGCACCATTAACGGTATTCATCTTGACGATATCGCTCAGCGCTTGAACAACTTCATCCATGTTCTTCCACCTCATTTTAAATATGGCCACCCGTTCTTGACGAATCAGGGTGATAACTAACTTGATTACAGCACTTTTTGTGGGGGTGGTCAAGAAACTGGTAACCATCTCGGTAAAATTAATGTTAAGAGTATGGGGCAAAATGTGGTCACCTGATTTTTACTGACGCAACTAAAGGCTGAAAGCCAAAATGCTCACCTTGCTCTTGCGGCCATAGGAATTGTCACCGCTAAATTAGTGGCGATGGCCGCACTTGGCTGTCAGAGATTCCGGTATCTGGTAGAGCGTTAGCAGGAAAATCTCAAAAACGTTTGCTTGACTGTAACAGTATGAGATACCTTATACTGAAAGTGTAGACAAATTCTAAATTAGAATGGAGTTAATCATTATGCGAGCAGTTGTCATTAACGAACCAGGGGATAGCAGTGTTATGAACATTGTTGAACGGCCCATACCCAAGGCCACGCAGAGACAGTCGGTCATACGAATTCACGCGTTTGGTGTGCACCGGTATGAAGTGCTGACGCGTGCCGGTGGGTCGCCTGATGTGAAGTTTCCCCGGGTGATTGGAGTTGAAGCCGTAGGTGAAATCTACGAAGCGGCTATGAATGGCAAATTTAAGGTCGGTCAAAAAGTCATCACCATGATGGGTGGTCTAGGTCGAGAAGTTGATGGGAGTTATCAGGAATACGCGTTGATCGATGACACTAATCTGTTCCCGGTTAACTACGGGGGTGACTGGGTAACGTTGGCCCAATATCCCGAAAACTTCTACACGGCTCTGGGGGCCATCAAGTCACTGTCCCTCAAGGAAGGGCAGACATTACTGGTGCGTGGGGGAACGAGTGCGGTTGGGCTGTCGGCCATCAAGTTAGCCAAGGTGATGGGCCTGACCGTGACGGCCACAAGTAGACGTGAAGAAAGATTGTCAGAGTTGGTCAAGAACGGGGCTGACACTGCTGTCCTTGATCGCGACAATACATTGGTAACGGAAGAAACGTATGATGGCATCATTGACATGGTGGGGACGGTCACAATGGCTGATTCAATCTCGCACCTAAGCAAGGGTGGCGTTGTCACCTTGATTGGCTTGTTGGCCGGCGAATGGGTCGCTAAGGCATTCAGTCCATTCACACTGGCGGATAAGTACCTGACGTTCTTTGATTCAACCAACGTCCAACACGGGTTAGTGGATGAGATGTTCCGTCTGATCACCAAGTATCAGTTAGAGATTCCAATTGCTAAGGTCTTCAAGCTCGCTGATATCCGCGAAGCACACGACTATGTGATGGCACATCGGACAATGGGCCAAGTTATTATAGACAACGACTAGATCAGCTGGTCGATGACATCGATCACCTTGTAGGTGGCGACTTCCCCCAGTTCTAAAAGAAAGTTATTGAGTTCCGCGCGTGAATGAAAGGCCCCTTCGATGAGGTAAGGCATGTCGCCGGTTACACGGTAGTGGTGGCGAATGGCATTACGATAGTGCTTGATCAAGGTATTATATTCGTTTTGTTGCTTGGCATCCTTCATGGCTGCACGGATGAAGATTTGACGGTCGTAGCCCAGCTTTTCGGTATCAACCTCAATTGTATAGCGCTTGATGATACCGATATACTCTAAGTGGTTGATACGCGCGGTCACGGCCGGAGCCGTCAAATGGACACGTTGGGCAAGGTGATTTATCTTGATACGACAATTTTTGGCCAGTTCTTTTAGGATTTGAGCATCAGTTTGATCGAACAAATGACAACACCTTACTTTTTTAATATTTTAGGGCGAAATACTTTATTTTTAATATTAACAGTTACGTCAAGGAACTGTATAGTAGACATTATTGTCGTGCAAAATTTATAAGGCGTTTTCCTAGGCAATTTCAAGAACATTAGTATAATTAAGCAATACAGGGCTCGCTTGGTGCTAGTCAGAACATCGCTTGAATGGGTGATGGATAGGGCTGGTACGGGTGAGTTTTTGATTTGGCGGGAATACCACTCAACTGAAACAAAAGGCATGGAGGTCAGCATGATAGAATTTAAAAATGTGAGCAAGCAGTACGAGAATAATCTGGCACTGGATAATCTGAATTTAACGATTCCCAGCCGAGACTTCTTCGTACTGGTGGGGCCAAGTGGGAGCGGTAAGACGACCACCCTTAAGATGCTGAACCGGCTGATCGAGCCGACCGATGGCAACATATACTTTGATGATAAACGGATTATTGATTACGACTTGAAACAATTGCGGCTACAGATGGGCTATGTGCTGCAAAACATTGCCCTTTTTCCCAATCTAAACATTCAGGAAAACATTGCCATTCAGGCGGAATCCTTGGGATGGTCACGGAAGGATCGCATTGCACGGGCGCGACACCTCCTGTCTCAGGTTGATCTTGATCCTGACCAGTACGCGACTCGGATGCCCAGCGAATTATCTGGTGGAGAACAGCAGCGGGTCGGTATTATTCGCGCATTGGCTATCAAACCCAAGGTGGTGCTGATGGATGAGCCGTTTAGCGCGTTGGATCCAATCTCACGTAAACAGTTACAGGATCTAGTATTGCGGTTGCACCGTGAACTCAAAATGACCTTTATTTTCGTGACTCATGATATGCACGAAGCCTTGCGCCTCGGGCAACACATCGCGGTGATGCGGTTAGGACACATCCAGCAGGTTGGGACGAGTGCGGAGATTATTCAGCACCCGGCCAACGATTTCGTACGCGGCTTTTTCCAAAATGAGTACGCGCTGCAACCCGACACGATTCAAACGCTACTGAACGCCGGTTATGGCGAATCAACAACAGCCACAGCCACGTTAGCAACAGACGCGTCGATTGGCGAACTGGCAGCAGTATTGAAGCAGGGGACGCCAGCAGTCGTGACGACTGTTCAAGGTCCTCGAGTACTCAGTACACCTGATTTGTTGGCCTATTTAGCAGCGAAGGAGGCGGACTAAGTTGCAAGCAATTCTTCACATTTTTAAAACGCAGGGCGACGACATCGTCCGCGCTATTGGGCAACACATTGGCCTATCTTTGATTTCTCTACTGATTGCGGCGGTGATTGCTATTCCACTAGCCATCCTACTGATGAATCACAAGCGTTCAGCTAATGTGATGTTACAGATTACGAGTGTCCTCCAAACGATCCCGAGTCTGGCACTGCTGGGAATTCTGATTCCCATCGTGGGGATTGGCACCGTGCCGTCGATTATTGCGCTGGTGATCTACGCAGTGATGCCGATCTTTCAAAATACCTATGCCGGGTTGACGACGATTGATCCGAATCTGGAGGAAGCCGCGACGGCATTCGGGTTGTCACGACGGATGAAATTATTCCGGATTGAGCTACCGTTGGCTATGCCAATGATTATTTCCGGGATTCGGATTGCCATGGTCATGATCATTGGGACCGCCACACTGGCTGCCCTGATTGGTGCCGGTGGACTGGGGACGTATATCCTGTTGGGGATCGAAACCAACAACAATGCCCTTCTGATCATCGGGGCCGTCTTATCGGCCATTCTTGCACTGGTCTTTGGTGCCGGGATCGACTGGCTGGGGAAGTTGTCGTTTAAGAAGGCTGGTCTCGTCCTACTGACCCTGATTGTCTTGATTGGGGGCTTTGCAGGTTATCGCAAGATTGACAGTCCAGCGACCGACATTACCATTGCTGGGAAGATGGGGAGTGAGCCGGAGATCCTGATTAACATGTATAAGGACCTGATTGAACACGATCACCCGAATATGAAGGTCACGACTAAGGCTAACTTTGGGGGGACTTCCTTCCTGTTTAAAGCGTTGCGGTCAGGATCTGTTGATATTTATCCTGAGTTCACGGGGACGGTGCTGGAGTCGTTGGTTACCGGCCAAAAGTCGGCCAGCCATAATCCAAAGACAACCTACAAGGTCGCTAAGAATGCCCTGAAGTCGCAGTATCAGATGGCTTATTTGAAGCCCATGCAGTATCAAAATGGCTACGACTTGGCGGTTACGAAGCAGTTTGCTAAGAAATACAATCTGAAGACGATTTCCGATTTAATTGCGGTCGAGGGTCAGATCCACGCGGGGTTTGATCCGGATTTTCACCAACTCAAGGATGGTTATCCGGGGCTGAGCAAGACTTACGGTTTGAAGTTTGCGAGTGCTAAGACCATGGAGCCATCGATTCGTTACAAGGCGATTGCGAATGGCAAGGTCAACCTGGTCGATGGGTACACGACTGACCCCGAAATTCAGGAGTACCATTTGGTCGTGTTGAAGGATAATAAACAGTTCTTCCCACCGTATCAGGGGGCGCCACTCATGACGGAGAAGTTGTTGACGGCACATCCAGAACTTCGGACGACATTGAATAAGCTGGCTGGGAAGGTGTCGACGACTGATATGCAGAAGATGAATTACAAAGTAACTGTGAAACATGAAAAAGCCGCAACCGTTGCTCGGGAATATTTAAAGAGTCATGGGTTTCTGGATTAACCAGGAAGGGAAGTTAGCAGGATGCAGGCAGTTATCGTGCGTCATCCAGGGGGACCGGCAGTCTTGGAAAAGGTTACGGTTCCTACGCCGCAAGTCAAACCGGGATGGTCGTTGATTCAAGTCAGAGGCCGGGGGATTAATCATTCCGAGATATTTACGCGTGAGGGGAAGTCGCCCAGCGTTGCGTTTCCACGAATCCTGGGGATTGAAGCAGTTGGGACGGTGGCTGAATCGACTGCGCTGACACGGTTACCCGTGGGTCAGACGGTCATCACCTTTATGGGCGAGATGGGGCGAGCCTATGATGGCAGCTATGCAGAGTATGTGCTGGTGCCTAACGCACAGATCTTTCCGGTAACCACACCGTTGTCGTGGCCTGCACTGGCTGCGGTGCCCGAAACCTACTACACGGCCTATGGGGCGCTGCTAGGTTTGCGGTTGACAGGTGGTGATCAGGTCTTGGTCCGTGGAGGAACTAGTGGGGTTGGCGTTGCTGCTGCAAAATTGGCACATGCCATGGCAGACGTGACCGTCACTGCGACAACGCGCCAACTCGCAAAGACGGACCAATTACTGGCGGCAGGGTTTGATGCGGTCATTGCAGAACAGGACGGTCGGCTCGCCACTGCGGAAAAGTTTGACCGTGTGTTGGATTTGATTGGGCCAGCAACGGTTGCTGACTCGTTGGCTCATCTGAATGCTGGTGGAATTGTGAGTTCAACCGGTCAACTGGGCGGGCAATGGACGCTGACGGACTTTGATCCGATTATGAGAATCCCCAACGATTGTTATCTGACCTCGTTCTATTCGGGGGATGTGCAGATAACGCGACTTCAAGACCTTTTGCAGTTAATTACAAGCCACAACATTGATGTTACGCCCGTTAAAACCTTTCCACTGAGCGATATGCGGGCAGCCCACGAGTATCTGGCAAGTCACCATAGTTTTGGAAAAGTCGTGGTTCTTTCCTAAAAAGGGGCTTGACAGTGACCGGTGAGAGGACTAAACTATCATTAATTTCTAATCGATTTGTCATAAAAGCTAGGAGAAGAGTAGTGGTGACGTCGTTGTTCAGTGAGCCCAGTAAGTGAGAACGGGCCAACGACTAGCTGTGAAGATGAGCTCCTGATAGCTATCAAGTGGTTCACGCTACTTGATCGGTAGGAACCGTTAACTTTCCGGGTATCAATAGGTACCGTTGAGGCAAGGCTTGTGAAAGTCTTGTAAACTAGGGTGGTAAAACGACGCATTCGTCCCTTGAACTAAGCAATTAGTTTGGGGACGCATGCGTTTTTTTATGTCCCATGACAAATCACAAAAATATAGGAGGAATTTATCATGACGACAACGACTTTAAAAGCATTTCCTTACCGATATGACGTTGTAGGTAGTCTCTTGCGGCCAGCAAACTTGAAGGATGCTCGAGCAAAATTTGCGGCTGGTGAGATTACGGCGGACGAATTGAAGACGGTTCAGCGGATTGAAACGAAGCGTGTCGTGGCTGAACAAGTCGATTTGGGCTTGAAAGCAGTCACCGATGGCGAATTTAACCGCAGCTGGTGGCACCTGGACTTTCTATGGGGTCTGACGGGTGTGGGACATTATGATTATCAACAAAGTTATAAATTTCATGGTAGCAAGACCCGGACGGACAACGCGGACTTGGTCGGTAAGATTGCCTTTAACCCGAACCATCCCTTCTTCGAAAGTTTCGCGTACTTACAGAGCCTGGTGCCAGATGGCGTGGTCGTGAAGCAGACCATCCCGTCGCCAACGATGCTGTTCCGGGATAATCGGAGTGATAACTGGCATCAATTCTACGAGACCTGGGACGCTTATCTAGCTGATCTGGCAAAGGCTTATCATGAAACGATTCTGCATTTCTATGATTTAGGATGCCGCTACTTACAGCTGGACGATACGACGTGGGCCTTCCTGATCAGCAAGCTCAACGAGACGGCCGACGATGCCACCGCCCACCAAAAGTATGTTGGTCTGGCAGAGGATGCCGTTCACGTCATCAATAGCTTATTAGAGGACTTACCGGATGATCTGACGGTTACCACCCACATCTGCCGGGGGAACTTCAAGTCGACCTACTTGTTCTCTGGTGGATACGACGACGTGGCGGATTACCTGGGTGACTTACACTACGATGGACTGTTCCTGGAATACGACAGTGATCGGGCTGGTAGTTTTGCACCCCTGAAGAAGATCTGGAATGGTGATACTGGCAAGCGCTTAGTCTTAGGCTTGATCACGTCTAAGTTCCCCGAATTAGAGGATGAGGATGCCGTGAAGGCGCGAATTGCGGATGCCGCTAAACAGGTGCCGTTAGCCAATCTGGCACTCTCCACACAGTGTGGGTTTGCGTCGACCGAGGAAGGCAACCAGTTGACGGAGGACCAGCAGTGGGCCAAGTTAAAGCTGGTCAAGCGAATTTCGGATAGTGTTTGGGGATAACCATTGTATTGAAAGGTGGCTCAGCGGCAATGCACGCCGGGGAGTCGCCTTTTTAGACGATAGAAGTAGGTGGTTGTAAGCATTCCCCCCAGCAGCCGGACTTCTGGCAGTCGTAGACGACATCTACTTATTCAACGCATACACATTGATAGGACTATCTACTATGTTCGCCAATGTGTTTACCAGGTCTTTACCAAAAACTCAGTGATTCTTTACAAAGATTGCGTAAAATAAGAGGTATCCTAATGGCAGTAAATCAGACTGAAGTAGGGAGTGACTGGTGACGATGACAACGACTGTATTTGGCCACCGGGGATATCCGGCGCATTTTCCGGAGAATTCACTGGCGGGATTCAGCTATGCCTTGGATCATGGCATCGAAGGCTTGGAATTTGATGTGCATTTGACGAAGGATCGGGTGCCAGTGATTATGCATGACGAGCGGATCGACCGAACCACGGATGGTAGTGGTTTGATTGAGAGTTATACCTACGCGCAACTACGATATTTTCGACTAGCCAATCAGGAGCCAATTCCGTCATTGGCGGAATTTTTAGCACTGGTTACCGACCGTGACGTCCAACTCAACTTGGAGTTAAAGACCGATAAGATTCAATATTCAGGCATCGAAGCTATCGTCATGCGAATGGTCCATGCGACCCCTCTGCGACACGCTGTGATTTTCTCATCATTTCACTTACCAACATTGAAGACTTGTCAGCGAATCGCCCCCGACGAGAGTTATTGTTGGTTGACCGATAAACCAGTGATACAGCCGGCAACGCTGGTGGCCAAAGAGCATCTGAGTGGCTTACACCTGAGTCACTTTCAATCAGGCCTGCCCATCACCGAACGCATCTGGACGGTTGATAATCCGACCGTGGCCGTGGATCTTATGAGACAACAGGTTGCCGGAATCTTTACGGATGACTTTGTGACGATGATGCAGGTAAAACAACAGATTTCCAATTAAAACAAGCGCCCCGTTCCGGTGAAAGAACGGGGCACTTATTGGCTTCTTAAATGGTTGCGAAGGGATTGGGTAAGCCACTAGCAACCTTTTCAGCCTGCGCGACGGTTAGCTCTTGGTTGACAAGATCGACGGCATTGGGGGCAGCATAGAGGTCGAGTTTCATGTCGATCTCTTTGAGGTTGGCTTGGATGGTCGCCTGTTTACGCATGATCGCCTCACGATGCGCGTGCAGTAGGTCCTTTCGCTGAGCAATTGAAGCTGGTCCCTGCATGACGTAGGCAATGTACTGACGAATATCGGCAATTGACATACCAGTATTCTTGAGACAGCAGATGGTATTCAGCAGGTGGAGGTCACCATCGGTGAATTCGCGGTAGCCAGATTGATTACGGCAGACGAATGGCAGAAGTCCCTGTTTGTCATAGAACCGCAGCGTGTAAATGGATAGATTTGTTTTGGCAGAAACTTCCTTGATCGTATAAGTCAAAAAATCACTCCCATGGGTTGCCCTAGAGTTAAGTCTAGGGTTTATAGTGACCATATTAACGAATTCGTGATGAAATGACAAACGATTGGAGAGAATTTAATGACAACACAAATTTTAGTAACGGGTGGAGATGGCTTTTTGGCCAGCCATATTATTCAAAAATTGTTAGAACAGGGATATGCCGTGTGTGCCACGTTACGATCACTGACCAAGGCAGCCGGGGTTCGTGAGACCCTTGCAGCGACACAAACGCCCAATTTAGAACGGCTGACTTTTGTACAGGCTGACTTGTCGCAGGATACCGGGTGGGCGGCTGCCATGCAAAACGTGACAGGTGTGATGAGTGTGGCAGCACCAGTCTTTGTGAACGATGGCCCCGTGTCCGCAACGGTCGCCAACTCAGCGGATCAGGGCACACTGCGGATTATTAAAGCCGCTGAGACTGCTGGGGTTAAACGAGTCGTGATGACGGCTAACTTGGGTGCCGTGGGATTCAGTAGCTTTGATCCGCAACACGTCATCACCGAAGCCGATTGGACGGATCCTGCGCAAAGTGGGCTTTCCGCCTATGAGCAATCCAAATTATTGGCTGAAAAGCACGCGTGGGCGTATTTGGCGGAAACACATTCTACCTTGGAATTTGTCACGGTCAACGCAGGGGCCATGCTGGGACCCGCACTGGGCGCCCACGTCACCGGAAGCTTTGGGATTGTCCAACGCTTGTTGACTGGCAAGGTTTCACCTAACTTGGTCTTTAATGTGGCCGATGTTCGAGATGTGGCCGATATTCACGTACGCGCAATGACGACCGCGGCAGCCAGCGGACAGCGATTCTTAGCGGTGGAAGACGGTGCGATTTCGATGCGGGAGATGATCGCCCTGATTAGAAAGCAACGACCAGCGGTGGCGCAACATTTGCCACGCCATCTTTTGCCGGCGGTTCTTATTCATGCGTTGGCACCATTGAATAAGACCATTCGAGAAGCTGATTTGACGCTGCGCTTGGGTCACAACGTTAGTAATCAAAAGGCGCGAACACTATTGGGATGGCAACCAATCAGTGATAATGCCAGCGCCGTTTTAGCGGCGGTTGATAGCCTGACAGCAATCCAAAGAGAAGAGAGTGCGATAAAAGGCGGTTAGCTGACGAGCATTAAGGCTGATAGTCGGATAATCTCGGGTTTGGATTGTTCGACTATCAGTTTTAAGCGGAGTCAGCTGCCTTCTGTCTCACGTTTCAGCAATATAGCTTTGGAGAGCAAAAAAGAGTCTGGGGTTTTGTCCCGGACTCAACGAACGATTTATTTGGTGAGTAAATTTTGAAATTCAGCACCCAATTGTTGGGCGTTAAATGTATAGGGTGCAAGCGCCTGATCAGCATCAATGAAGTGACCTTGATCATCCATGTCGGTGCGATGTAGGCTGATCTGGAGGTTATTATTCAGGGGCTGCATCTTGAGCCCACGAATGATGAGGTTGACGCCCTGTGCAGCTTGAAAACCACCGTGACCGCCGTAGGAGACCATGCTAACAGGTTTACCGGCCCATTCTTTGTAGAGATAGTCCAACGCATTCTTCAGTGGTGCGGGGTAGCCCCAGTTATATTGTGGAAAAAGCAGGATAAAGCCGTCGTAGCCTTGAATCAGTTGGCTCCAGCGTTGCGTATGTGCTTCATGATAGACGCCTGTCGAAGGCTGTGCCACTTCATCAAGAAAAGGCAGGTTAACTTCGGCCAAGTCAATGAGGTCAACGGTGAGATTTGGTTGCGCAACGGTCTTTTGAAGCCACTTTGCGATGTCGGGGCTGATACGAGATGGACGGGTGGAGCCAATAATGATGCCGATTTTAGATGTCATGTGTCAAAAATCTCCTTAAGTTTTAAAATTATCCGTGCACTATGCACACATCTTAACAGCTTTCTGGTATACTAGCAAGTATGGATAATGAAATTTTTGAAGCACTATTTGAAATCGTGACGTTTTTTAATCAACCACAGCAGGATCGTCATTTACTCCGACAGGCCGATGTTCCGTTAGAATCGGCGGCACTTCCCATTGTGGTGCGTGTCGGTCGTCAGCCGGGGATTAGTATTGGCGAATTAGCCGATCAGATTGGTCGGAATCACTCGTCCATCAGTCGGCAGGTCGATAAGTTAATGACGGCTGGCTGGCTAGCGGAGGCGGAACGTCGGGATCAACGGGTTCGACAAGTGACGTTAACGTCGCAGGGACAACGGGGATTAATACAAATAAAGCTCGCTCGGGAGGCAGCATTACGCGAAAAATTAGCGGGCTATTCTAATACGGACCGTGCTGAATTGGTACGGGTCCTACAGCAATTAGCAGATACGTTGACGGGCAACAAGGAAGACTATCATGAATAAGTATGCATCTCGGTCTGAATGGGCTTTTTAGAGATGGAGGGTCGCTGGAAGTAAGTTGGTTGAATCAACTCGTGCTGGCATCGCCCATAGATTAGAAGCGCCAGCAAGTTTTCGGGTGGTTCAGTGGATGTGTATCCATATAAGGGAATTGGGGTTAACTGTCTACTGGCTAAAAAAGTGTAAAAAAATTAACCTCATTGAATCGAACTGGGATTTAGTCTGATTCAATGAGGCTAATATTCAATTTGGACAATCAATTCCTAAGGCATTTTCCGGGTACCTTAACAATTGTTACCAAAAAAGCTTTAGTTTGTCGTCTGGTTGTTAAGCAATTGTTTTACGACATCTTTATAATAACAAAGAAATCAAGGGTTTTGGGCAATTCTCGTGATTTGTAATATTACAAATTCACGGAAACGAAATTTGCGTGAAATCTGAATGAAATTCCGAACAAGTCCAAAAGCAAATTTGACCTTGCAAGTGTAAAGGAAGCGTATACTTATCCCAGTTACTGAATAAATTGGAGGGTCAAATATGTCAGTTTTAACGGATACGTTTAGTTTGGCTAACGGGACGCAGATTCCGCAGGTTGGATTTGGCACTTGGCAGATTCCTGGTGGCGATACGGCCTATAACGCGGTGGCTAATGCGCTGAAAGCCGGTTACCGGCACATCGACACGGCGAAGGCCTATGCCAACGAGTCTAGTGTTGGTAAGGCCATTCGCGACTCTGGGATTCCACGAGAGGAAATTTTTGTGACGACGAAGTTGCCGGCCAAAGTTAAAACCTATCAAGGGGCGCTGGATGCTTTTGACACGACCATGACGAACCTAGACATTGGTTACGTTGACCTCTACTTGATTCACGCACCGTGGCCATGGGACGAGATCGGCAAGGATTGTGACGCCGGTAATCGGGATGTTTGGCGCGCGATGGAGAAGATTTACACTAGTGGCAAGGCGAAAGCTATCGGGGTATCGAACTTCAACAGCCATGATTTGCAGAATATTTTAACGCATGCTGAGGTTGCGCCGATGGTCGATCAGATTCAGTATTACGTTGGCTACACGGAACCCAAGATCACGAAGTTTGCGCAGGACCACGATATGTTGGTGGAGGCTTATTCCCCATTGGCAACTGGGGATATGCTGGGAAATGTAGCGATTCAAGAAATGGCCAATAAATACCACGTTTCGGTGGCACAGCTGGCCCTACGCTTTGTCTTAGAGAATGGCGTATTGCCACTGCCTAAGGCGACGAGTCCGGCCCACATTGCGGCCAATGCACAGTTAGACTTCTCAATTGATGCGGGGGATATGGCTAAATTAAATGCGATGAGCGATACGGCCAAGAACCATGAGCACAATGGGACACAGGGCTAAATTTTAGACACATAACGCAGTTGGTTGCACTGGTAAGGTGTGATCAACTTTTTTTGTTGGTCATGATAATTAGCGACACGGGTGATTCCGCTGACGGGTGGTTGGCCGACTCATTAAATTCGCTAACAAGATACTTTTATTTAAAAATAAATATATAGTTCAGGTTTTACGGTTTACTTATTGAAAATAGGGCGACCTTTCACCATTATTATATTTATAATCCGTCATATTTTCAGAAAACAATTGTAAAAGTTCGGGTTTCTGCTAGTATTGGGGGTGGTCAAAGAGGACTACTACATAACTGAGGAGTGAGCTAGATGCACTTGAGCAAAAAGGTAAAATGGCTCTTAGTTTTCACCGCGTTACTGATCTTACCAGCGACGTTGGCGGGCTGTGGGAAGACCACGGCATCCACGTCTGGATCGAAGGGATACGCCCCTAAGAAATTGACGGTGGAATTCGTACCATCATCCAATGCGGGGACGATTGAAGCTAAGGCCAAGCCACTGGAAGGGTTGCTGAAGAAGCAGTTGGGGATTCCAGTGACGGTCAGCGTTTCGACCGATTACAATACAATCGTTGAAGCAATGGGGTCCAAGAAGGTTGACGTGGGCTTCCTGCCACCTGACGCCTACGTTTTGGCTCATAAGCAATACCATGACAAAGTCTTGCTGCAAGCGCAACGCTATGGGGTAGCGGAACCCGGGGACAAGGCCACGACCAAGCTGGTGGACTATTACCGTTCTCAGATCCTGGTACGTAAGGATAGCGGTATCAAGTCTGTTAAGGACTTGAAGGGCAAGAAAATTGCTGTTCAAGACACGACGTCCACAGCCGGCTGGATCTATCCAGCAGTCGAAATGTTGGATCAGGGTGTCAACATCAACAAGGATGGTATTCAAACGGTCACGGTTAAGGGACATGATCAAGGGGTCTTATCCGTCTACAACAAGAACACGGATGCTGCCTTTGTCTTCCAAGGCGCGCGGAACCTGGTGAAGAAGGACGAGAAGGATATCATGAGTAAGGTCGTTCCAATCTACACCACAGGGAAGATTCCAAACGACACCATTACCGTTCGTGGTGACATGACTGGCAAGTGGCAAAAGAAGATTGCGACAGCCTTCAAACAGATTGCGAAGACTAAGAAGGGTCACGCCATCATTTCCAGCGTTTACTCGCATGAAGGTTACACGGATGCCAAGGACAGTAACTTTAATATTATTCGTCAATACGACAAGAAGGCTAAGGCCCTCGACAAGTAAAATGGTATTGATGTAATGACGGCAAGAGCAGCAGGGGAGCGATAGTATCGGCGCCTTCGCTGCTCTTTTACATAGGGGGAACCAGACGGATGGACAAGACACCCATTATTTCATTTAAGAACGTCAATAAGGTCTACAGTAACGGTACAGTTGGTTTGAAGAACATTAACTTTGAGATTTCGCAAGGTGAATTCTTAGTGATTGTTGGCCTATCTGGAGCGGGGAAGAGTACCTTGCTCCGGACCATCAATCGGATGCATGAGATTACATCCGGTGATATTCGAATCGATGGCGAGTCGATTAAGGCCTATAAGGGGCGGTCGCTACGGTTACTTCGTCGAAAGATCGGCATGATTTTCCAGAATTTCAACTTAGTGAAGCGGTCGAGCGTGGCCAAGAATGTCCTCTCAGGCCGGGTCAGTTACTATCCGACCTGGAAGAGCATCCTAGGTTTCTTTAGCACCACAGATAAGCAAAAGGCCGTGCAGGCTCTACAGCGGGTCAGTTTGGCAGAAAAATTATATGCACGAGCCGATGAACTGTCAGGTGGCCAACAACAACGGGTCGCGATTGCTCGGACACTGATGCAGGACCCCAAGATTATTTTGGCCGATGAACCGATCGCTTCGTTGGATCCACTAACGACCAAGACGGTCATGGACATCCTCAAACGGTTGAATCAAGAGGATGGCATTACGGTTATTGTCAACCTGCATTCCGTGGCGTTGGCTCGAACCTATGCCGATCGTATCGTTGGGTTACGTGCTGGCGAAGTGGTTTACGATGAACCGATTGCGGCTGTGACCGAGGCGGACCTGAATCAGGTCTACCAGACAGTCTAGGAGGTGAGAGTGATGACAACACAGGTACCACGACGGCCGTGGCTACAACGCTGGCACGTGAAACCTATTGGGTGGACGCTCATTATACTTACACTACTGGTGGCTTCATCGCGAATGACTGGTGTCGATGTGGGCATGTTCTTCAATAACCTGGGACAATTTACGGATCTGCTCGTGCGTATGTCACGACCAGCCTGGGATTATCTTCCCGTCATCATCCATCCCCTATACGAGACCATTCAGATGGCGATCTTAGGAACCACGATTGGCGCCACTTTCGCTGTCCCCTTTGCCGTATTGGCGGCCAGCAATCTGGTCCACAATCGGTGGCTCAGAGGGGGCATTCGCTTAATCTTGGATCTCGTTCGAACGCTACCAGACCTACTTTTAGCAGCTATTTTCGTCGCAATCTTTGGTATTGGATCTACAGCGGGGGTCGTGACGTTGGCCATTTTCTCGTTTGGAATGGTTTCCAAACTATTCTATGAGGTCATTGAGACGATTGATATGGGCCCACTGGAAGCTTTAGAATCCGTGGGCGCCAACAAGCTAACCATTATCTGGTATGCGGTCTTGCCACAAATTATGAATCAATTCGTGAGTTATTTTCTCTATACTTTGGAAATTAACGTGCGGGCTTCAACGGTGCTGGGGTATTTGGGTGCTGGCGGAATTGGGGTCTTCCTACAACGATCACTCAATGAGTTCAACTATAGTCAAACGGCGGTCATTATTCTGGCAACGCTCGTGGTGGTCATGATCATCGATGGCATCAGCAATCATTTGAGGAGGGTGCTACTCTAATATGCAAACAACAATTTCGAAAAAGCCTACCTCGTTGACAATATGGCGGCGGTGGAACTGGCTCTTATGGCTAGTCATTGTGGCCATCGTCTATACTTGGGCGATTACGGGCCTGCACTTCACTGGTCTGCAAGAATCCGCAGCAGCTGTATCCCGTTCCATTGTGCACGGCCTGGTTCAACCAGATTGGGCGTACGTTTATAACGGGAGCGGCGAAGACCTAGTGTCTTTGATTCTGCAGACGTTGGCAATTGCCTTTTTGGGAACGATTATCTCGTCGTTAATCAGTGTTCCCTTTGCTTTTTGGGCGGCTCGTGGTGGCAAGGAATGGCTACACGTCCGATCGGGAAGTGGTAAGGTCGTGCTAACTTTGATTCGAACCTTTCCCGAGATAGTGCTCGCCATTATGTTTATCAAGGCAGTTGGTCCCGGATCGTACGCCGGGGTTCTGGCGGTCAGCATTCATTCGATTGGGATGCTGGGTAAGTTGTTCAGCGAGGCCATTGAGAACATGGATCGTGGTGCCGATGAGGCCATCACAAGTGCTGGGGGAAATAGCTCGCAGATTTTTATACTGGCGACGCTGCCGACGATTATGCCAGAGTTTATTTCCTACACCCTCTACCGGTTTGAGATTGCCGTGCGTTCGGCGTCGATCTTAGGGATGGTCGGTGCTGGTGGAATCGGGACACCCATGATCTTTGCCATTCAAACGCGTAACTGGCCGCGGGTTGGTATTATCCTATTGGGGATTGTCCTGATGGTCCTATTGATTGACTCCCTGTCGGAACAATTACGAAAGAGGTTGATTTAGTGGTGAAAGTTAAGATTCTCTCGACTAGCGATGTTCACGGCTATGTGTACCCGACGAAGTACCTGAATGCGGCAGATAATCAACCCTTGGGCCTGCTCAAGGCGGCAACCATTATCGATGGGATTCGTCAGAATGCGGCGCCAGATGAAATCGTGATTACCATTGAGAATGGGGACTGGATTCAGGGCTCCCCGCTCACCACGTACTTAGCCAAACATCCAGAGGAACCGAGTGAGCTTTTGAGCCAGTTGACCACAACCCTCAACTACGATGCCGGCGTTTTAGGTAATCATGAATTCAATTATGGATTGGATTACCTACGAACCTGCGAGGGCGATCGGGACTATCCCCTATTAGGCGCCAACATTGAGGGTGGAGAGGCCCAACGGATCGTTGATGCCCCCTATACCATTATTGAACGTCGGGGGGTGCGGGTGGCTATTCTAGGATTGACGACTAGTTATATTCCGGTATGGGAGACGGCCGAGCATATCGTGGGGTTGCAGTTTGATTCCATCGTCACGACGGCCAAACACTGGGTTCCTCGGTTACGCCAGCAAGCGGATGTTGTGGTCGTCGCCTATCACGGCGGTTTTGAGGCCGATCCAACTACGGGTAAGCCAACGGAACGGGCAACTGGTGAAAATGAGGGCTATCGGCTCTTGACGGAAGTTTCAGGAATTGATGCCTTGATCACGGGTCATCAGCATCGGCAGTTAGCGGATATTTACCGGGGCGTACCCACGACGCAACCCGGTGAGAAGGGTGTTGCGGTGGGGATGATCGATCTGGTACTGGATAAGAGTAAGCAGATCATTGACCACGACGCCCGCCTACTGACCACGGCCGATGCACAGCCAGCAGACTGGCTAGCCACGTTAGCAGATGAGACTGAAAGTCGTGTCCAGCGCTGGTTGGACCAACCAATCGGCAGCTTGAGCGGTGATAGCCTGACTGTGACGGACGCGATGGCCGCGCGACGTCACGGTCACCCCTATCTCCAGCTCGTGAATACTGTAGAAATGGCAGCTGGAGGCACTGATATTGCCGCAACTAGTCTCTTCAATGATGATGTCCGGGGACTAAGCGTTCAACCCACGATTCGACAACTCCTGAACAGTTACAGTTATCCCAATACCCTCGTAGTCGAACAGCTCTCGGGTCAGGATATTCGGGCTGCCTTGGAACGGTGTGCTAGCTTCTGGTTGTTGAACGCGGAGGGGAAGGTTACCGTGAATCCGGCCTTCACAACGCCTAAGGTTCAGCTCTATAATTATGACTTTTACAGTGGTTTGACGTATACATTTGATCTACATCAGCCGATTGGTCAGCGTGTCGTGCAGTTGGACTATCACGGAGTTCCGGTCCAACCCGATCAAATGCTCAGTGTTGCCGTTAATCAATATCGTGGAAACGGTGGCGGTGATTATCCCATGTTCAGCGCGACGAAGATCACTCGCGAAGTGAATGTTGATTTACCCGAACTAATCATGACCTATTTCGAACAACACCCCGTGGTTGTTGGCCAGCAGCCAACTAACTTTAAAATCATCAGTTAAAAAGTACCAGAGCCATCACTCATTAGGATGTGCTCTGGTACTTTAAGATTAAAGCTGAAGGTTGAAAGGTCTAAAATACGCATCATGACTGTTGCAACAACGATACTGAGACTAAAATCAGGCATCGTTGTCTAAATGAGCCGGCTTACCGTTCACCAAATTTAGGCTGGGACGCTGTGGGTAGGACGCCGGCAGCCTGAGAAGCGGTCTGCCAGCTCGCTTTGAACCGCCCAACCCGCGTTTCAAAGTCGCCATTTTCCAAGTTAGTTCACTTGGAAAATCCCACGGCTGAGCCTAAATTTGGCTCACTCACGCCTACATAGACCGTGACCAACCGTCTTGGACTAACGTTGCCAGTCCGGCGATTGTCACGGCAACATCAGGTTAAAGAACAAATCATAACCGGAGGCGGTCAGAGATGCAGGTAGCTGTGTCGACGGTGTTAGCTGGGAACCAGCTTACACCGTGGGACGTGTTTGGAGACTGCCGCTTTTGGCAGGCTTCAAACCGAGCCGGAGGACCGTTTCTCAGGCCGGAGGCGGTCCCCACAGACGCCGAAATCTCTGGCAGCCGCAGGTGGTAATTTATAACTAATTTTGTGGATTAAATCTCGATTAGCTGGGCCTTTCTAGGTGCATTGGGCCTTTCAACCTTCAGATTAAAGTCTCTTGCGATAAAGGCTTTAGAGTGTCACGACAATTTTACCCAATTGGTCGCCACGTTCTAGCCGTTGTAGCCCGGATCGTGCTTGATCAAAGGGCAAAACGCTGCCAATCATGGGATCCAGCTGGCCGTTCGCAAGCTGCTGGGCTACCGCGGCCGCCATGACACCGAGGTCGTGGATGCCGGTGGGGTCTTGCGAACGGTAAACACCGCCCAGACCGGACCGAATTAGACCCAGAGCGCGTTCGTCTAAGTCAATATGCTCAGGATAGCCGTCACCGATAGCGATGATCTGACCGTTGTAGGCCATGCGATCTGTGTCCGCTGCCAATTCGGCGCCACCAATAGTGTTCAGACTAATATCCACACCACGACCCTGGGTAGCAGTGAGAACCGCCGCAGTCACGTCAGTTTGATGATAATCAATAATGGTGTCAGCCCCAATTTGGTCGATGAGGGACCGTTTTCGCGCCGAAGTGGTGGTGATTGTCTGTAGGCCGAGTTGACGGGCGAACTGCAAGGCTGCTAGACCGACTGCGCCACCACCGGCGTGAATCAGGATACTTTTGGCCGTTGCTAGATTGGCTTTACGATGAAGGGCTTGGTAGGCGGTTAGCGCCCCACAGAGACTGGCCGCGGCTTGTACATCGCTGACTTGGTCGGGAACGTGAGCGACGCTGAGACTAGTTGTGACCGTGAATTCTGCGAGGCTCCCGGCCCGCCGCAAGTCGCCGTGGTAGAAGACCCGATCACCCACAGCAAAACCAGTAACGCCGGTGCCTAGTACGGCGACCGTTCCCATGGCGTCCATTCCAATAACGTGGGGCGTCGGCCAAGAGCCACCAGCGATGACTTTATAGTCGGCGGGATTAAGCCCGACCGCGTGAACGTGAACCTTAAGTTCTCCGGTGGCGGGGACGGGTTCAGCAATTTCTTGGATTTCCAGTTCGGCAAGGTCGTGGGGGCCGGTGCCAGTAATAGTCCATGCTTTCATGTGATATTAGCTCCTTATTAACGTTATTTACTGTTTCTTAGTTTAGAGTAAAATGGTTGGAATGGAAAATATCCTGTTTTGGTAATTGGCCTACACAAGAAATAACTACGGTTAGACTCAAATCAGGGCGTTCAATTAGCTAAATTGCGGTTTGCATAGTATGACAACTTGAAATGGGAGGGATAGTGTGCAAACGACAAAGCAGAATCAAAGCAAAAGGGTTTAGGCGTTGGTTGATGTGGGAACGTTGTATCGCCTTGAAAAGACACTTCAAATGAAGATTAAGAGTATTGGTAAGTTTTCAGTTGCCAACATTTGGCGACTTGCCATGGTTACCCAAGAGCACTAAGGACTAACACAATAGGCCACCGTTTAGCAAATGACTGAACGGTGGCCTATTTTAATTATCACCGCAACTTTTTCACCCTATATGTTAAATTTACATTGCAAACAGCTGAAAGAGATGCAATTTTCATGAAAACTTGGTAAACTTAACTAATCAAAAATTTAGATTTGGAGGTGGACGTCTTGCACTACCGGAATATTGCACTACCGATTCCCGACCGTTAAAATTTTTCGTCTTAGAAAGGATGAACCTCAACATATGGCAAAAGATCCAGAAGCAACTGTAACACCGACTGAAGTCGCAGAAAGTACTGACCCCGGACCCAGTCAGGAGCCGCCGCTATGGCAGCGAACGACTGAGTCCTTACTTGCAGATTATGCCACGAACAGAGATGATGGCCTGAGTACCGGTGAGGCGCAACAACGCCTACGGACCAACGGGCCTAACGAACTGACCGCGAAGAAGCAATCCAATTTATTGCGATTCTTAAAGCAGTTCAATAACAGTATCATCTATATTCTGGCGGGCGCCGCCTTGCTCACGTTCTTTATGCACCATTACTCCGATTCAATCGTTATCGGATTGGTGATCATCGCGAACGCCTTTATCGGTTACTTTCAGGAAAAATCTGCGGATAACGCGCTGGACCGCATCAAGGCCCTCTTAGTCAACGAAGCCGTCGTGTTTCGGGATGGGCAGAAAATCACCTTGCCTGCCAGAGAACTGGTTGCCGGCGATATCGTGCAACTTGAAGCTGGGGATACCGTCCCGGCTGACTTGCGACTGATCGATGCTGACAACCTGAAGACTCAGGAGTCTGCACTGACTGGTGAAACCGACTCCGTGCTCAAAGGGGAAGACCCCTTAGCGGCAACTGATTTACCGTTGGCCGAACGGTCGAACCAAGCGTTTGCCTCCACGGCCGTGACCAATGGTTCCGGCCGTGGAATCGTGACGGTGACCGGGACGGAAACTGAGATTGGTCATATTCAGCAGAACGTGGCCGAAGTTAAGCAACAGCAGACACCGCTGATGAAGAACTTAAACAGTCTGGGGCTAGGGCTGTCGATCGCCATCTTGGTGGCGGCCGCGTTGCTCTTTATTCTGGGGATGATTACCCACGTGTACAGCCTACCAACTCTACTGATTGCTGTGATTACGATGGTTGTGGGGTCCATGCCAGAAGGACTGCCGGCTAGTACGTCCGTGGTCTTAGCCATGGGGACGCAGGCGATGACCAAGCAAAATGTGATCGTCAAGACGTTGCCGGCCGTTGAAACACTGGGCGCCGTCGACATCGTGAACACCGACAAGACCGGGACGTTGACGAAAAATGAAATGACTGTGACCGATGTGCTGACGGCCGCCGACACCTATACTGTGTCTGGAATTGGCTACGATGCGACCGGTCAGATTGAAAATGACGAAGGCCAAACGGTGTCCTGGCAGCATGACGCCGATCTCGAATGGCTGGTCCAGATTGCCGGTCAGACCTCTGATGCCGAATTCCATGAGGAAGATGGCCAGTGGGTCCTGACGGGTGAGCCAACTGATGGGGCGCTGACGGCGCTCTACCACAAGTTGGTGGGAACGGATCCCGATCCGCAAGAGATTGACTCGTTGCCATTCGACTCTGCTATTCGATATTCTGCGCGGTTGGTGGACCATAAGGATCAACGCGTCTTGTTGGTCAAAGGGGCGCCCCAAACGTTAATGAAGATGATGAGCGAACAGGGGCAATCCGTCGACCAGCAGGCTTGGCAAACCCGTTTATCTCAATTGACCCAACAAGGAAAACGTGTGGTGGCCTTGGGTTATCAACCGGTCGCCACAGGCGTAACCGATGTGGCTGACGTGACGGTGGGTCAGAACTTCCACCTAGCTGGGATGGCCGGTATCATTGATCCGCCACGTCCTGGGGTTGGCGATGCCGTGAAGCAGTTGCGATACGCTGGGATCAAGGTTAAGATGATTACCGGTGACGACCCCGAAACGGCGGCCGCCATTGCGCAACAGCTGAACCTGTCCGAAAAGGCCCGGGCCATTACGGGGCCCGAGCTGGCACAGTTGAGTGATGCGGAACTGGCCGAAAGGATTGACCAGTATACCGTGTTTGCCCGGACCACGCCCGCCGACAAACTGCGAATCGTTAAGGCCCAACAGCAACGTGGTCACGTGGTCTCAATGACCGGTGATGGGGTCAACGATGCACCTGCACTGAAGCAGGCCGACATTGGGGTTGCCATGGGAATTCGGGGAACCGATGTTGCCAAGGATTCCGCCGATATGGTCTTAGCCGATGATGACTTCACGTCGATTCTGAGGGCCGTGCGGGAAGGCCGGCACGTCTTCGATAATATTCGTAAGACGATTCGCTTCCTCCTACCCACGAGTTTTGCGGAAGGTCTGATCGTGGTCTTGAGTATCCTGATGGATCAAGAGTTGCCGTTGTTCCCAACCCAATTGTTGTGGATCAACATGGTTTCTGCCCTGACCATTCAGTTTGCGTTCATCTTCGAACCGGCTGAAAGTGGCATTATGAAACGTGGGCCTCGAGACGTGACGCGCGGGATTCTTTCCAAGTTGGACGTCTTCGAAGTCACCTACGTTTCGCTACTGATTTCCGGGCTGGGGATGTTTGCCTACGATCTCTTAACAAACCAGGGGTTGTCTGCCGTAATCGGCAGTACCATGACGTTAAACGTGATCATCTTCGGGAAGGTCTTCTACCTCTTCAACTTGCAGAATGACCATCCTGTGCTGTCGAAGTACTTCTTCCGCAATAAGATGAGTTTTGTGATCGTGGCGATTCTACTGATCTTGCAGGCCGGAATTATTTACTGGCCAGCCATGCAGAGTGTCTTCCACACCACGTCCGTCAATTTCTTCTACGGGTGGTGGATTCCGATCATCGCGGGATTCGTGGTTCTGGTGGTTACCGAAATTGCGAAGGCCATTCGCCATCGCATCGACAACCATACTGTGGCGCGCGAACAGCGTAACTTCTAAGCCGCTTTAAGTGGTGTTGACGGTTTGATTTGAAGCCGTTTTGCCAGACAGATCCTGTGCGATAAGTTTACTAATGAAATTAAACATGAAGTGCTACTCCTTCCACGTGTTGGAAGGGGTAGCACTTTTTTTGCTGCTCTAATCGGAGGCGCGCCACTTAACAGTCGCTAGTTCACCAGTCTGCCAGTTCATCAACAGTTATTTCGTGAAATTTAGCGAAAAGCCTAGCCCTTAGCACCCGATAATCCTATACTTGTAAGAAAAGGAGGCGGAACACTGTGAAAAAAAGTTCCGATTGTACCGAGATTTTAGTGGGTAAAGCCGCCAGCATGGATGGTTCCACGATTGTAGCGCGTAACGAGGATGGGTATGGGCCCATTAACCCCATCAAGTTTGTGGTGCATCCCGCCGCAGACCAGAAGCAAGCAGCGTTTACGTCGGCCGTTACCGGCGTCAACGTACCCTTGCCCGACCACGCTTACCGCTATACGGGTACGCCACAGGCCGATCAAAGTGATGGTCAATACGAAGAAGCTGGGATCAACGAATTTAACGTGGGGATGAGCGCTACCGAAACGACGGCGACTAACGCGCGCGTTCTGGGTTACGACCCACTCGTTAATGATGGGATCAATGAAGAAGCCATGATCACACTGGTTCTGCCGTACGTGAAGACAGCCAAGGAAGGTGCCCAACGTTTGGGAGCCCTATTGGAAAAGTACGGGACTGGTGAAAGCAATAGTATTGCCTTCAACGACAAAAATGAAATTTGGTATTTGGAAACGGCCGGGGGCCATCATTGGGCAGCGATGCGTTTGCCTGAAGACAGCTACGCCATTGCGCCCAACCAAACGTTGATGCAAGAGGTCAACTTGAACGATAGCGATAACTTCTTAGTGGCAACCGACCTCGTCGACTTTGTGGCTAAATATCACTTGAATCCAACGCCAGGGACGTTTAACTTCCGGGAAATCTTCGGAACTCACGGTGAAGACGATGCCTACTACAACACGCCACGGACCTGGTACGGTCAGAAGCTGTTCAATCCAGAAATTACGGATCAACAGCCAACCGACCAGGACATGCCATTTACTCGCCAACCCAGCAAGAAGATTGCGATTGAAGATGTTGAATTTTTCCTCTCTTCTCACTATAATGGCACGCCGTATGATCCGTTCGGGACGTTTGCGTCCGGCTCAGCCAATGACCAGAGAAAGTACCGGCCAATCGCCATGGACCGGAACCAATGCTCCTCAATCTTACAGATCAGAAACGACGTTGACGATGACCACGCGGCCATTCAATGGATCGCCATGGGTTTCTTCGCTTACGCGCCTTACGTCCCATTCTTCACCAACATCAATGACACACCAGAAGACTACAAGAACACCACGACCGAAGTTTCCGTGGATAACGTGTACTGGTTGAACAAGACCTTATCCGTCCTGATCGAACCGCACTTCCACGAATTTGTGGAGAGTGTTAACGCCTTCCGCGAAGGGTGTCAATCCTACGGTCGGGCGCGAGTTGCCGCTATGGATGCTGCCATCACTGGGGATGCCACGACCTTCCTAACCAAGAGTAATGCTGAGACTGCCGGCGAAGTTTCCAAGCGGACCCACGCGTTATTCAACGACTTGGTTAAGCAAGGGTTATTGCTCTCCAAGACAGCGTGGGAAAAAGGTCAGAATCTTTAACTTATCGGTTGAAAGTTATGACTAGAAATTATTTTGCTATAAACTGATTCCAATTGGTTGATTATTAGTCAGATTCAAGTAAAATGGTTGGCAATGAGCTAAGAGTTGACTGTTTTTGATTCAGAAGAGTAAGTTGAGGACAGACTAGGAGGACCACACATGAAATGGATGAAGTTCGCTTTAGCCGGAAGCCTGGGATTGGCTTTGTGGGGAGTGACGACGACGGCGCAGGCCGCGAAGAAAGTCACGCTACCGGCATATCCGCAGCATCGGGTATTTACGTTTAAGGCTAAGGGAACCAAGGTTTACAGTTATCCTCGCGCCGCCTACGCGCACAGTAAGGTTTTGGGGACCAACCTGAGCACGAAGAAACAGTGGACTGTGGATAAAGTGGTGACCATCAACGGCAAACGCTACGTGCGGTTGGCCAGTGTGACGGCCACGAAGTTGCAACACGGTCAGGTCGTGACACCCACTGCGGTTGCGATGACTAAGATTACCGGGGGCTACGTTGCCCTGAGTAAGCTGAAATTTCATCAGCAGATCAGTCAGATGAAGTCGCTCAAGAAGACGGCCTATTGGACGCCAACGACCATTCATGATTTCTGGAATATGCCGGCGAAGACGTTGGGTATCACAGCTGCGAGTCACTTTGGCAGTAGTTATGGTTACAAGACGCTCTATGCTGTGCAGTCACTGACGACGACAACTAAGAAGCACTACTTGTACTTTGAGACGGCCAAGGGCAAGGCCATTGGCTGGCTGCCGACCAGTGCCGTTGTTAAGGGGACTTACCCGGATAATATGAAGCGCGAGATGAGCCGTGGTGGTTTAACGGCGACTAAGAAGGTCGCCACGCTTGATGATAGTGGCCACATCAAGATCGGGATTGCAACGGCCAACGACCAGATTCAGCGGGTTGTCATGCTGAAGCAGAACAGCCAGACCATCATCTACGAGTATGAGAACGGTAAGGCCGTCCGTAAGATTACGCGAAGCGCCACGGGTAAGCTGTTATCTAGCAAGGCAATTACGCCAGTCACAACTTTGAAATTCAAGTTGGTCGCGTCGTTTGATCTTCGCGGGCAGACTTACAAGGGGACCATTTCTCCTCAGGGTAAGATCGATATTCCGATTTATCTCGGGTGGATCGCTTAGTTAAAAAGGTGAGATATCGGGCGGTTAGCTAGTGAGCCTTAACGTCGCTTGCGAAAAATCTGATTCTGAATTAGTTGGCAATCGGGGTTAAGCGGAACTAGTTGCTCTGTGGAACACGTTTCGACAATATAGGTTCAGATATCAAAGGGCGTCTGGAATTTTTCCAGACGCCTTTTGATTTAGACTTAACTGTAAGTGGTAAGCTAATGGTGAGGTGAAGGTTAATGGCAAAAACTGAAATTGAAAAGTTGGATGCGGGTGAGCCTTACCACTTTCTCGACAAGGCAGTGGCCGCACGAAAGGCACGGGCGGCTAAGCTCTGTCAGGAATTCAACAACATTCCGGCAACCGATCCAGCTGCCCAGACCGCCAAAATCAAGGAGATTCTAGGCGGCCATGGGGAACGGGTCTCGGTACAGGCAACGTTCAACTGCGATAATGGTCGCAACATCCATGTGGGTGAGGATTTCTTGAGTAACTACAATCTGACGATCCTGGATATTGCGCCAGTGACCATCGGGCGCAACGTGATGATTGGACCTAATGTGGATATTTATACGGTTAATCACCCGCTGGTGGCGAACGATCGCCGAAATTACGTGGCACAGGCTAGTCCCGTGACCATTGGCGATGATGTGTGGATCGGGGGCAAGGTGGCCATCATGCCTGGCGTCACCATCGGCAGTAATGTCGTGATCGCTGCCGGGGCCATCGTGACAAAAGATGTGCCCGCCAATGTCTTAGTCGGGGGCGTGCCTGCTCGGGTGATCAAACGGCTACTGCCCATTGGATCGTCACAGGTGGATCATGATGATGTGGCACGATTGTTACGTTAACTGAAGGGTGAAAGTTCTAAAATACTCATTATGACTGTTGTCACAACAATAGTGGGCCTAAAATTAGGCAACATTGTCCAACTAGCGCCTTACCGGCCGGTAGATATGGGCTGGATCGCTGCGAACACAACTTGAAGCCTCGAAAGTCGCGAGGCTCTAAGCTTGGTTTTCTACTAAGCCAGCGGGGAAATCACCCCCTGGCAGCCGGAGTGCGACCATTGCCACTAATTTAACGGTGACAATTCCTACGGTCGCAAGAGTAAAGTGAGTATTTGGGCCTTCAACTTTTAGACATTAAATAAAATAGGGACTGGCCGATTGGCTAGTCCCTTTCGTATACGCGCATTTAGTTTTCCGTTGGGACGTTTTCCCGGATAACACGGGCGGGACTTCCGGCGAGTACAACGTTATCACCAAAAGATTTTGTGACCGTTGCGTTCGCCCCTACCACGACGTTGTTGCCTAACGTCACGCCAGGTAGGATGACAGAGCCACCACCGATCCAAACGTGGTCGCCAATTGTCACCGGTTTGCCAAGACCTACGAAGGCATCGCGTCCGGCTGGGTCCAGCGGATGGTAAGCAGAGTATATCTGAACATGAGGGGCTATCATACAGTGGTCGCCAATGGTGACGGGAGCAACGTCCAAGATGACACAATCGTAATTACACATGAAGGCATCACCCACGTGGATGTTGTAGCCGAAGTCGCAGCGGAAGTTAGGCTGCACCCATGGCGTCTTGCCGACGGAACCGAAGAGCTGGCGAATAACATGTTCCTTCTCAGCGGCGGCTGTATCATCTAGTTCGTTCATGATCTTACAGAGACGCCGTGCCTTGGTCTCCTCAGCGGCGAGTTCAGGATCCATGATATTGTAGGGCTCGCCCGCCATAAATTTTTCTTTTTCGGTTTTCATAGGATATAGCCTCCAGGTCTTTTCGATCATTGTAGCATAGATGGGTAAATTTGTACGGATTAATTGCAAACGCTACCATTTATCTGGTAATCGAAATGAGTTGTCAGTGAAATTATCAGATCAGCGGATAATTGCTGGTCACAGTGGTGGTGGACTTTAATTTCTTCGCTAAGCTAACCGGGTACTTTGGTGGGGAGTATGGCGCGAGATGGCATACAATAAATGACAAAGCTACGGGGAAGTTTGTCCTCCGGAGTTTGTGCTCAGCGAAAATATATAACGGATAATGTCGGACGACTACCATCATGGTCAATGCTGATCACTATTCGTGGCTGGGTCAGCTAGGCTTCCGCGAGGGCGGGGGCCTTTTTGGTTGGTTTCTAATAGCAATGTTAGAATGAAGCGATTCCAAATTATAATCGCGTGAGTAATCGCATTTTCTTTAGAGGTCCCGTGAGGCCCTTTGCTATAATGGACGGTGGACGATTAATTTTACGTGAATAAGAGGGATTAGGGAATGTTCAAATTAAATGTAATGATTAACGGGAAGTGGCCACGATGAGCCGTCAACATCATTTGCGCGGGGTACTCTTGGCCAGTGTGGCGTGTATCCTCTGGGGGATCTCAGGGGTGGCGGCCAGCAGTTTATTTATGCTGAACTCCCACGTCACGGCCCTGTGGCTGACGCAGGTCAGAATGATTTCGGCCGGGTTAATTCTACTGGTCTTTGGCCAATTTGCTGGCGTGAAGCCGTTTGCCATCTGGCGTCAGCGGGGCACGGCCTTACGTGTCGTCAGTTACGGCTTGCTGGGTTTAGTGCCGGTTCAGCTCTGTTACTTTGAGGCTGTGAAGTTCGGTAACGCACCGATTGCGACCATCATTCAGTTTCTTGGGCCGTTCATTATTAGTCTCTATTTTCTGCTATTTAAACACGTCACGCCAACCCGGCCGGAGGCGTTGGGAATGATCATGGCCTTCTTCGGGACGCTACTGATTGTGACTCACGGCCATTTGAATAGTCTGGCAATCTCGCCGGTCGTTCTGTTCTGGGGCGGGTTGTCCGCCATCGGTGTGGCTACGAACACCTTGCTTCCGCGGCCGTTGCTACCAAAGTTTGGGGCCGTTTCCGTCACTGGTTGGGGCCTATTGGTTGCCGGTATCTGCCTGAATGTCTTCGGGCCGGTCTGGCGGGATCATGTGACTGTGACCGGGGTGGAGGTTGTCCTGATCCTGGTGATTATCATTCTGGGTACGGTGATTCCATTCTTGATGTTTGCTCACGCACTGGGTTACATCCTACCGACAACGGCCAGCTTACTGGATGCCTTCGAACCACTGGCGGCGACGGTCTTCTCCGTGGCCTTTCTCAACGTTCAGTTGACCAGTTACGATTTATTTGGCGGGATGCTGATTATCCTCGCGGTGATGGCGTTGTCCTTAAATGGTCGGAAGATGATCAATTTTCTTCGCGGCTTCCGGACGGAGTAACTTTGCGTAGAACGTCTCAGTTGTCGCTCACGGCCAGTTGCTAATCTCCACGTTAAGCTGAGTCGTCGGGGTTGCCGAAATATAACGAAATGGGGCCACCCGGCAAAAATGTCGGGCGGCCTTTTACTATGGGGCGAATTGCGGGTGGCTAAAACAAATGAATCTTGATTTTCCACAATGGTTTCGGTATAATTGTGAGCAATTCAGCGAAATTGCTGGATACAAGGAGATGATCGACGATGATGGCATCGTTATTTGTACGGAAGAGTGTTGGCTGTTAGCGACACTTTTCTGCAAAACCTTTCAGAGAAGTGTCTGGTTTAAATCTGAAAGGAAGAAACATCTATGGAACCAACAATCACCGCTTACGAATATAGTGAAATTACTCAGCAAGTCAATACCCTCGTCAGTGCCTACCTGTCCGTCAACGACAAACGTATGCGTCGGGTTATTCGCGATACCACGATTGAAAATATCGCGCGTCACTTGCCAGCAGATGAGCCCATCGCTCAGGACTTCTTACGGCAGTTGCAACCCGATCGCTTAACGCGTGAGGCCGCAGCCAAGCTGTTACCGACCATTGAACCGCTCGTTGTGCCGTTTCCCAGTCTGAGCCAGAAGCAACTGAGTAAGCTATTCCGTAAGGTAAAAAAATTAAAGCAACCGGAGTGGGCTGGCGTCGATCTACACGAGCTAACCTATCTCGGCTGGAATGATGGCGGCAGTCAGAAAAAGTATTTGGTGGCGCCGTATCAGGGCCGACTCATTGGGATTCAGGGGGACATGGGGCCCAAGACCGTTAAAGGGGTTTGTGCCATTTGCCAAACAATCGGTAATGTCTCACTGTTCGTCTCAACGACCAAGAAGTCTGGTCTGGGGACCTTCACACGAAATGGCAATTACATCTGTCGCGATAGCGCGCAGTGTAACCGCCAGTTGATCGACCCACAGCCACTCGCCGATTTCTTAGAAGTCGTGCGACCGAAACGCTAAACATTAATTGCCGAGAGGACTGCCAAGCGGTGGTCCTCTTTTTAACTGAAGATTGAAAGATCTAAAATACCCATTATGACTGTTGCAACAACGATAGTGAGACTAAAATTAGGCAACGTCGTCGAAACCAGCCGGCTTACCGTTCACCAAATTTAGGCTGGAACGCTGTGGGTAGGACGCCGCCAGCCTAAGAAGCGGTCGGTCAGCTCGCTTTGAACCGCACAACCCGCGTTTCAAAGTCGCCATTTTCCAAGTTAACCCACTTGGAAAATCCCACGGCTGAGCCTAAATTGGGCTCACTCACGCCTACATAGACAGTGACCAATCGTCGTGGACTAACGTTGCCAGTTCGGCGATTGTCACTGCAATGTCAGGTTAAAGAACAAATCGTAACCGGAGGTGGCCAGGGATGGAGGTAGCTGTGTCGACGGTGTTAGCTGGGAACCAGCTTACAGCGTGGGACGCGTTTGGAGACTGGCGGTTTATGTCAGGCTTCAAACCGAGCCGGAGGACCGTTTCTCAGGCCGCAGGCGGTCCCCACAGCAGCCGGAATCTCTGGCAGCCGCAGGTGATAATTTCCAACTAATTTTGTGGATTAAATCTCGATTAGCTGGACCTTTCTAGGTGCATTGGAACTTGCAACCTCAGTTTTTAATCGAAAAAGTACCGCAACTCCCCGTGTTTAGAGGATTGCGGTACTTTTGGTCTAGGTTTAAAAATTGAAAACAACTGAATGTCTAGCAGAATTGGTTTGATACCAGTCGGTGGATTTCCTGGTTATTGCTGCCAATTATTTCGAACCGTCTAAGCGACCGTCTTAATCTTAAGCGTCATAGCATTAATAGCCACGATAATCGTGCTTAGTGACATCACAACTGCACCCGCCATTGGGTTCAGTAGGAAGCCAATTGGTGCCAATACGCCAGCGGCTAATGGAATTGCAACCAGGTTGTAGCCGGCTCCCCACCACAGGTTCTCAGTCATCTTGCGGTGCGTTGCCCGGGCTAAATCTAAGAACTGAATGACGTCGGCGGGGTCACTGGAGACCAGAATGATGTCGGCGGATTCAATCGCTACATCAGTCCCGGAGCCAATCGCAATCCCGATGTCAGCGCGGGCCAGGCTAGGGGCGTCGTTGACCCCGTCCCCAATAAAGAGAACCTTGCCATCCTTTTGGTACTGTTGCACGATTCGTTCCTTGTCTTCCGGTAGGAGGCGAGCTTGAACGTCGTCAATCCCGACGGAAGCGGCAACTTTAGTGGCCGTTTCCTGGTTGTCACCGGTGAGCATAACTGGGGTAATGCCCTGCTTCTTCAACGAAGCCACCAGGGTTGCAGCGGCCGGCTTGATCTGATCACCTTGTCCGACCAAACCAAGTACGGCATCGCCAGCAACCAAGTAACTGATGGAGTTTCCTTCAGCGGCAAATTTCGTGAATTGCTCGTGGTCGTAGGCTAACTGATGCTGGTCGAGGTAGTTGACGGAGACGACGCCGTAAGTGGTACCGGCAACGTTACCGAATTGGCCCATCCCAGTTTCTTGACGCGTATCAGTTGCAGCTGCGAAGGTTAGGTCCTTGCCCTTGGCAGCGGTTAAGATCCCAGTTGCGAGGGGATGACTAGAGCCCTTTTCCAGGCTAGCCATCAGACTCAGAATGTCTTCCTCACTGCGTTGAGCATCGAAGCTGACCAGGTGGTTGACCTTGAATTCACCCATCGTCAGAGTACCCGTTTTATCCATTAAAGCAAACTTAATCTGCTTCACTTGTTCCATAGCGGTCCGGTTCCGAATCAACAAGCCATTTTGTGCGGCTAATGCAGTACTCCGAGAGACAACTAAAGGTACGGCTAGGCCCAGTGCGTGTGGGCAGGCAATGACGAAGACAGCGACGGCGACTGGTAAGGCAACAGCCAGGTTAGCGACCGTCATCCAAATGATGAAGGATAGAATGCCCGTGAAGAAGGCGGCATAGAAAAGCCAACCGGCCACACGGTCCGCAAGATTTTCGGACCTCGACTTGGATTTCTGTGCATCCTTGATGAGAGCCATGACTTGGGCCAGGTAACCGGAATCACCAGTCCCTGTGACCTTTGCTGTGATCGTGCCTGTACCATTGACGGAGCCACCAATGACTTGGTCGCCGGCTGTCTTACGAATGGCTTTGGATTCACCAGTCACGAGTGATTCGTTGATGTCCGAGCTGCCATCCAGGATTAAAGCATCGGCTGGTACTTGTTCACCGGCGCGGATCGCAACCGTTTGACCAACTTGCAGGTCGCTCAGTTGAACGTCAGTCGTGTTGCCTTGGTCATCGACGACGTGTGCGCTCTGTGGCAGAAGTTTACCAAGCGCTTCGACAGCGGAACCGGCATTCATGACCGTATTCATTTCAATCCAGTGGCCCAGCAGCATGATGACGATCAGTGTGGAGAGCTCCCAGAAGAAGTTGTTGACGGTGGGTGTCACGTGAAAGAGGTTGTTGGCAATGACGGCATAGATACTGTAGATATAAGCCACACCAACCCCCATGGTGATCAGGGTCATCATCGCGGGACGCTTCATTTGAAGCTCAGCCTTGGCACCGCTGAAGAATGGGGCACCGCCGTAGAAGAAGAGGACTGTGCCGAGAACGGCGACGAGCCAATCGCTCCCTGGAAAATTCCATTGGAAGGGCAACACCATCCCCATTATCGGGGACAACAGGACTACGGGAATTGTGAGAATCAGGGAGACCCAGAATTTACGTTTTAGATTCCCCATGTGCATCATGTGTCCGTCGCCCATGTCCATATCCATGTGGCTCATATTCATGTTACTCATGTCCTGATGATCGTGGCCGGACCCCATATCCATATCTTTCATGTCATCGTGGTTGGCTTGTCCGTGATCCATGTTCTTCATGTCATGGTCCATATTCATGTGGGTCGTCCCCAAGTGCCGTTCAGTTTCTTTCATAATTAACAGCTCCCTTCATAACCCTCTGGCAGGCAGTCACACGTAATCGTGGTGGGTGCCGTGGTTAATTTCTCCTGTAAATGCGAAATTAATTTTTGAATATCCGATTGACTCAATTCAGTTTGGTCGATGGCGTGGACGAAGGCTTGTCCCCGACACATCGCACACATCTGGTCGAGCTGCCCGGCGAGCGCCGTATCCATGGCGGTCTGTTCCGGAATGAGCGGGGTATAAATAAATTGCCGCCCATTCTTGGTGGTACCTAGCGCGCCCTTCTTGACCAGTCGGCCAATTAACGTTTTAACTGTTGCCGCCTTCCAGTCGTGTTGTTGGCCGACCAGATCGATGATGGTGTGGCTGTCGGCCTCACCCAGTGTCCAGACGATCCGCATCACACACCATTCGGCGTTGGTGATGGTTTCGGTAATTTCAGTATTTTCGGTGATTGCCACGATGAGTCACTCCTTCGTTTACGGTTGTAGTTTAATTAACGACTAAAGTTTACATCTGTAAACGCAAACTGTCAAGAACAAAAGTCCCTTTCGATTACAAATTCACTAATAAGTCATTAAAATTTCCGCAAGTTTCCCAATAATCGTGGTGTTACCACAGAGACTTTGTATAATTGAAAGATAAGTTTAGTTCACGAAGGGAGCTTATTTACCCGTGGTTCTTTTAAAACGCTGGTTACGCGTCATGGCAATCGTCGGCCTGATAGTCACCATTTTGGCGCCGGGAACGGCCCAGGCGGCAAGTAAGACGGTCAGTAAGGTGCCGGCACGGGCCGCTTATGTTATGGATGCAAACAGTGGCCAAGTCCTTTATCAACAGAATGCTGATAAACGGTATCCGATTGCTTCATTATCTAAATTACTAACGGTTTACCTCACCGTCAAAGCGATCAACGAGGGGAAACTCAGCTGGGATGGGGAAGTTACGATGCCACAAAACCTCTTGAAACTCAGTCACAGCTACGCCTATTCCTCTCTCCGAATGAAGGCGGGAGAGAAGTTTACGGTCAAACAATTGGTTGCCGCAGCGATGATTGCTTCATCTAATAGTGCGGCTACCGAATTGGGTGAGATCGTTGCTGGAAGTAACGCGAAGTTCATTGCATTAATGAATCAACAGAGTGAGGCGTGGGGGTTAGAAGCCCACTTTATCAGCTCGTCTGGACTCGATAACTCGGATCTTAAGGACTATGGCCTGGTGTTACCCGATACTGGGAAGAACGAACAGAATTTAGTTTCCGCCAAGGCCATCACAACAGTGGCACAACAATTGTTGAAGGCGGACCCGGAGATTACCAAGATCGCCAGTCAGACGGAAGCTAGTATCAATGGAACGGAAATCTACAACGAGAACAGTTGTCTGCCAGGCAAGTCGCAGTATAAGAAGGAAAGCGGCATCGATGGCTTGAAGACTGGCTATACGGAGAATGCCAAGCTGTGCTTCACGGCGACCTATACGGTTAATGGGCAACGCATGGTCGCCACGATTCTGGGTGGGGACACGACGTTCTCGGCCATGAACAAACTGATCAAACAGTTGAAGCAGAAGTATAGTTTGGAAACGACACCGTTAACTTCGCAACGAATTGCGTTAGCCAATGGGCTGGCGACGACCGTGACTGCCACGCCAACGACCTCACAAGCTGGCGTTTGGTACCAAGATAAAACGGCCAGCCTCACGACGAAGGTCGAAACGAAGCTTACACCGAGTCAACTGAGTTCGGGGACGGTCGATGCGGGGGATCCCGTGGCACAAGCAACAGTGACCGACACGCAGACTGGTACTGCGCAGCAGATCACGTACCGGGCTGATCAGACGGCGACTTTATTTGCAGAACGGGTCGTGTTTACAGCGAAGTCGACGAGCGATCAACTGTTGACGGCGTTGAAGCAACCGGTAGCTAGTTTGTTTTAACAGTTAAACCAACTCAATGCGAGCAAGTGGAATCGGGACAGTTGTCTCGGTTCTTTTTTTCTGGTTTCGTTATTTATAGGAAGGAAAAATCTGATCATTTGATAAGCTAAAACGATGGCAATGACTAGGACACCGGTGAATAGTCCGACTTATACCGCAAGCTTGAAATTCGTCCGGACTATTTTATGGCGAAATTTGTGGCGTTGGATCGGGTATTTTCAGAAAAAAGAGGTCGGTTTTTCCGAGAGATTGACGGGGACAAGGGCAACCTGCCAATCTTTCTTGGGAAATATCTGCTTGGGGGGGCTGTAGCTACGTCAGCTACAGCAAGCCTAGGGTAGCACGACCGACCAATAACCGGCAGTTTAAGCGCTGGGTGAGTACGGTCAGTGGCCATTCTGAATACTGAGTAGTTGATTGCTAACTGAAAGTAGTCATAATCACTACTTTTTGTGCGTAGGTGGTATATCAGAAGGAAAATATGCTTAAATCTTGGTTTTTAGTGAAAGCGGAAACATTTTTATTTTAAAATTTATCACAACAACACGTATAACGATAAACGTTGATGTAGCAAGGCATTAGAGCACGTCAAATGGAGGTAAATCGACACCTAATGCACATTTTTTTTTTAATTTGTGCTTGAAAGCGATTTCTACACGTGGTAGGCTGAACCTAACTTGTATATTAGTTATGCAAGAGAGCGTTACCGTAAATACCCTAGCTAGGATTACCACAGCGTTCAGTTAAGCCCTTATTTCGCACGTTTAGACTATATTTTTTTAGGAAGTGTCAGGAAAATTGGATAAAACTCAAAAAACGATTACCATCGCTGCCGAGCCTTTTAACATAAAAGACCGTATTGGTTACATGTTTGGTGATATTGGGAACAACTTCTCATTTAACGTTATCAACTCGTTCTTAATGATTTTCTACACCAACGTCCTTGGTTTAACTGGGGCTCAAGTTGGTATCTTGTTCTTGACTGCTCGGTTCGTTGACGCCTTTGCCGACATCATGGTTGGGCGATTCGTCGATAACAGTAAGTTACATAAGAGTGGCCGGTTCCAGCCTTGGATCAACCGGATGAAGTACCCGTTGATGTTGGCCTTCATCTTGACATTCGTGCCAATCGTTAAAGATTGGGCAATGCCAGCACGTTTGGCTTACGTCTTCATCACGTACTTATCATGGGGGATCTTCTACTCATCTGTTAACATCCCTTATGGCTCAATGGCCTCCGCTATTAGTGGTGACCCTAACGATAAGACCTCACTGTCTACGTTCCGTGCCATCGGTTCTGCCGTTGGTAGTGCGTTGACCAGTTACGTTTTACCACTGATCATTTACGTGGGTGCTTCCCAAAAGATTTCTGGGAATCGTTTCTTCTGGGTCGTTGTCGGCTGTGCCTTCATCGCCTGGGCTTGCTACACGTTAACAACTGCTTTAACGACTGAACGTGTGCGGACTGAAAAGTCTGAAAAGGTCCCATTATCACGTTTGGTTAAGGGCTTGTTTGAAAACAAAGCCTTAGTTGTCTTAGTTCTGGTTGATATCTTAATCGTTATTAACCAAAACTTGTCAGGGACGCTGTTAACGTACTTGTTCAACGATTACTTCAAGGATACTAAAGCCTTGAGTATTGCGTTGGTCTTCAACTTTGCGACTGTTATTCTGTTAGCCCCATTCAGTAACTGGATGACGCGGACATTTGGTCGTAAGGAATGTTCAATCGTCGCCTTATTCATTGGTGCCGCAATTTACGGGACTTTAATGTTAATGCGGACGCAAAGTGCTGGGTTCTACCTGGTTATGTTATTCTTCGGTTCCTTAGGTGCCGGGGTCTTCAACCTGATGGTTTGGGCCTTCATCACCGATGTTATCGATAATCATGAAGTCTTGACGGGTGTCCGTGAAGATGGGGTGGTTTACGGTGTCAACTCGTTTGCCCGTAAAGTTGCCCAAGCTATCGCCGGTGGTTTCGGTGGGTTCATGTTGACCTTCATCGGTTACAAGTCATCTACTGGTGGTGGTGCACAACAGTCAGCTTCCGTTGTTAACCACATCTACACGTTAGCTACTGGGGTACCTACCTTCTGTCTGTTACTAGCTGCCTTGGTCTTACTGTTCTTCTACCCATTGAGTAAGAAGCGCGTTAACGCCAACGCTGCTAAGTTAGCTGAAATTCACTCTGAGAACGCTGAAGAGGAAAAAGAAGCTGCTAAGTAAGCAGATCGGTTTAAAAAAGTAAATTAAGTTAAAAAGTCGTGCTCCCCATTCAGCTTTGAATGGGGAGCACGACTTTTTGCGTGGTTGGATCTCGTGACAGTTCTGAGGCAACGTTATTCTCGTCAGTCTGTAAGCTAAAACAAGGTGCGAAACCAGATTATCTTGGCTTCGTACCTTGTTTTCGTTCGAGAATATTTTTGCATGGTGTGTAGGTGATGATTTTTAGGCGATCAGTGTTATGACACCTGGTGAGTTGAAATCTAGATGGGTCTAACTAGTGTAGCTGCAGGAGGGCAGGGTGTAGTCCGGCTGTGTCGATGGCGTTAGGGCGGGTGGTTCATCCCATGGCAGGCGGAATCCCTGCCCTGCGGAGGCGAAGCGGGTTAATCCACGGATTTCAAGGCATCTAGCATGTTGATCCGCTTGAGCTTGCGGTGCATCAGCCACATGACCAGCAGGCTAAAGCCCAGCGTCAAGAGTGCTGAGTACACGTAGCTTATGGGATGAATGCCTGGCGAGAACATCAGACTGTCGGTCTCTGCCGTATTGAGGATATAGCTGTGAAGCCAGTCGCCCATGAAGCAACCAACGAAGATGCCCATGACCGTTAAGATCAGATTTTCCCTGAAGATGTACATCGTCACCTCGCTGTCGTAGAAGCCCAGCACCTTAATCGTCGAGAGTTCGCGAATGCGCTCGGAAACGTTGATATTCGTCAGGTTGTAGAGGACGACTAAGGCCAGCGCTCCGGCAGCGACTACGAAGATGATCACGACCAGATTCATGGTGTCCAGCATCTGGAAATTGTTTTTCTTCTCCGTGCTCAACAGACTGACGTTGAGCATACCCTTGGTCTTTAGGAGGTCGCTAGCAAATTGGTTCTGGGTCGTTTGGCCGTGATGTTTGAACTGAACCAGATTGCCGTTGTAGACGGGCTGTTGGCCAAAGACATGGTGATAAGTCTGGGGTGACAGGTAAATGAAGTGGTTGACGTAGTTCTCTGCAATGGCTGCGATCCGGACGTGCTTGATGGTGTGGTTGCCCAGCTTGACGGGGAGTTGGTCACCAACCTTGACGTCGTAGAGCTTAGCCAGCTTCTCATCGATGATGGCACCTTGGCTGTTGAGCGTATAAGCGTGATGACTCTGACGGTTACGCAGCACCACGAACTTCTTCAGTTGTTGCGGCCGCTGGGGCACGCTCAACGTTGCCGTTTGGTTGGCCACGCCTGCGCGTTCCACGGTGACTTGCGATTGCTTGAGAACGAGATCGTTCTTGTATAAGGCTTGTCGGTGCAGGGCGCGGCGTTGTTGGGCAGTCTGCGAGCCGTTGCGCACGACAATGGCGTCGTAGTGCCAGAGTTGATTGAACTGTTTGATACTGATGTCGCCGATGGAATCCTTTAAGCCAAAGCCGGTGATCATCATCGCCATACAGCCGGCAATGCCCAGAACCGTCATCAACAGGCGTTGTTTGTAGCGAAAGAGATTTCGCAGCGTGACCTTATGGTTGAAGCTCAAGCGTTGCCAGAGACCGCGCCAATGTTCCAACCACAGAGTCTTGCCGGCCTTGGGTGCCTTGGGTTGCATCAACGTTGCCGGAGTGCTGTGAAGGTCAACACGTAGAACGATGGCGGCACTCCCCATGGTGCAGGTCAACGCAATGACCAGCGCAATCAGGATGTCCGGCCACAGGTACTGCACGGTGATGGCGGGGAGGTTGTACATACTACCATAGGCTTGGGCGATGAAGCGTGGGAAGAAATTGACCCCGAAGCCCACGCCCAAGAGGGTTCCTAGTAGACTAGCGAGACCACCGTAGAGCACGAATTCACTGCCAATAGCGAGATTGCTGTAGCCGAGAGCTTTGAGCGTCCCCATCTGAATCCGTAGTTCGGTGACCATTCGCGTCATGGTCGTGAGGCAGATCAGTGCGGCGATGGCGATGAAGAAGAGTGGAAAGACCGTGGACAAGGCCACGACCCGCTGAGTATTCTCGTGGTACTCGCTATAACCGGGATTGGCGTTCCGACTGGTGTAGAGGTAGGTGGGCTGACCAATCGCAGCAATCTTGGCCTGGGCTTGCTTGAGTTGCGTCTGGGCTTTGATGAGGATTGGTGAGTTAGCCGGGAGTTGCTGGGCCAGGTGGGTCACTTGTCGGATCTGTGGCGCCAATTGCGCGCGTGCCTGCCGCTGGAGCTGAGCTTGGCGTTTAGCGGCCTCGGGTTTGAGCCAGGACTTCAGCTTGGCCGTGTTGGTCCGTTGACGACGCTTGTACGTTGCGGAGTAGGGCGTCACGGTCGCGAGGTTCTTGAACTGAATGTCGATCCGGCTGACGACCTTTTGGGTCAACGTTCCCGATTTGACCAGTGCAAAATAATCTAGCGTGCCCTTGCCGACAGTCGTGACACCGCGGGTTGTCTTCTCGATGTAGCGGGGTGATTTGACGAAGCCGACGACCGTGAATGTCCGGCGATTAAAGGCTTTGTTCAGCTTCGAGGTGGTCGCAATCTTGTAGGTCGATCCCAACTTTAGATGGGGCTGAAGGGTTCGTGCTTGCTGGTCAAGAACGATGTCGTTGGCCTTACGCGGCAGGTGCCCACTGACCACCGTTAACCGATTGACCTGTTGCTTGGCGGGGACTTCTGCCACTCGGACGGTCTGATTATTATTGAGCTGATTAATATCGAGATACTTTAAAGCCTGATAGGCGATTTGACGACGGTGCTGATGTAAAATGGCCAGATCTTGCTTGGTGAGACCTGCCGTGGATTGCACGCTGTTCGTTGCTAGCTTTTGCCGTGCGTAGTAGTCATCGGCAGCTTGCAGCATATCCGGACCGGTCGCCCGAATGCCGGTGTAGAAGGCAACTCCGAGAAAGATGATCAACATGATCGAGAGAAAACGGGCCTTGGAACGCGCGATTTCTCTGAATATAGCTTTGAGATAACTTTTTGTCATGAGGACACCTACCATTCAATCTCGGCAACTGGCGTAGGATGCGGGTTGCGTTGGGAGGACTGGACCTGTGCGTCATTGATGTGGATGACCTGATCGCCCATCTTGGCAATCGCGCTGTTGTGGGTGACGATGATCACGGTCATGTTGGTGCGCCGGGCGCCGTCCTGAATGACTTGGAGTACCTGCTTACCGGTCTGGTAATCCAAGGCACCGGTCGGCTCGTCACACAGGAGGAGCTTGGGGTTCTTGGCGATGGCTCGGGCAATGGCCACCCGTTGCTGTTCACCTCCAGAGAGTTGCGCGGGGAAGTTGGCGGCTCGGTCGGTTAAGCCAACCAACCCCAGTGTTTCGCTGACATCGTGGGCGTCCGCGGTGATCTGTGAGGCCAGTTCGACATTTTCTCTGGCGGTGAGGTTGGGGACGAGGTTGTAGAATTGAAAAACAAAGCCGACATCTTGCCGCCGGTAGGTTGTGAGCTGTTTAGCAGTCAGCTGGGCGATATCTTTGCCATCGATCAGGACTTGGCCGCTGGTGGGACTGTCCATACCCCCGAGAACGTTGAGTAGCGTGGATTTGCCAGCACCACTAGGTCCCAGAATAGTGACGACCTCGCCCTGTTCGACACTAAAGGAGATGTCGCGGTTGGCGGTGGTGACCTGATCACCTTGGGTAAATTGACGCGTTTCGTTACGGACTTCTATGTAGGCCATATTTGGATTCTCCTTATTTTTATTGTCTTCTAGTTTATCGGTAAAAGTTGTTGCTTCCGTGAGCAGTTTCTACGTCTAGCTACATCGCAATTCAATTGGATCTAAAGGTTGAAAGCCAAAATGCTCACCTTGCTTTTGCGACCGTAAGAATTGTTACCGTTAAATTAGTGGCAATGGTTGCACTCCGGCGGCCAGGGATTCCGCTGGCTGTGGGGAACGCCTCCAGCCAAAGGACGGGCTTCCGACTCGCCTGAAAGCCGCCAAGCTCAGGCGTCTCTCAGGTCGTCTCACGATGTAAGCCGGAAAAAGCGCCGACCAACATCGTCGACACGGCTAGCTACATCCCTGGCCGCCTCCGGCTCTGATTGTGCATATCAATTCCACTCGCTGAATTCCAAGTGGTTGTTAGGGTTTAAACACAAAATAATAACGTTTCTATAGGCATAATCCACATTGCATTAGACCAACTACGGTAGCCGAGAGGCCGGCAGATATGGGCTCAGGCGCGTCGTTCTACTTAGTCAGGGGGTGCTTTTTCCCACTGGCTTAGTAGAAAACCAAGCTTGTAGACTCGGTACTTTCGAGGCTTCAAGTTGTGTTCGCACCGTTCCAGCCCATATCTGCTGGCCGGTAAGGCGATGGTTGGACAATGTTGACTAATTTTAGGCCCAGTATCGTTGTGGCACCAGTCATAATGGATATTTTGGAACTTTCAACTTTTAGTTAGTTTTAGAAAAAAGCTGTGTGTAATGCTAACCACGGGTGGTAGTGCACAAACCAGACATTAATCCAATTGTAGGCGGAAACCAGAGTGGACGCAATGGAAAACGGTTTCAAAAATGCTTGAAAATCTATCTGGGTCCGGTATACTTGGCGCATAGATACCGGTTGGGGTATCAACTGGAAACGGAAGGAAGTTTTGTGGATGAAAGTCGTCATTATTGGTGGTGTGGCCGGCGGGATGTCGGCCGCGACCCGGCTACGACGGTTGGATGAAGATGCTGAGATTATCGTTTTTGAGAAGGGGCCCTACGTGTCGTTTGCCAACTGCGGTCTGCCCTTTTACCTATCCGGTGAAATCAGTAACCACGCAGACTTGGTCGTTCAAACGCCAGAAGAGTTGCAGCAGCGGTTCAATCTGGATGTGCGGCCGAACCATGAGGTCACCAAGATTCTACCAGACAGTCATGAGGTCATCGTACGGTATGCGGGGCAGCTCACGCACGAGTCCTATGATCGGCTAATTCTGGCACCGGGTGCACAACCAATCATGCCAGACTTGCCGGGTGTTACGGACGCCAAGAACGTCTATGCTTTACGGAGTATTCCCGACCTCGATCGCATCATGACGGGGTTGCAGGCCGAATCCACGCAACACGTGCTGGTCGTTGGCGGGGGCTTCATCGGGTTAGAAGTCGCTGAAAACTTAGTGTTGAGTGGTCTAGCCGTGACGGTCGTCGAGCAGGCACCGCACGTGTTGCCCCCGTTGGATACCGAGATGGCGGCATTTGTTCAGACTGAACTGATGCGTAACGGTGTGCGGGTCATCACCGGCCAGGCAGTCGCGTCATTCGAAGATGCTGGCAAAGTGGCTATCTTGGCGGATGGTACGCGGCTCACTACCGACCTCACAATTATGGCAGTTGGGGTGCGGCCGGCCAGTCAATTAGCCAAAGATGCGGGCCTTCAGTTGGGCTTACACGACGGCATCCTCGTTGACAGTCAGTATCAGACCAGTGAAGCGGATATTTATGCGGTCGGGGATGCTATCGTGGTTGAACAACAGGTCACTGACGAACCGACATTGATTCCCCTGGCATCGCCGGCTAATCGCCAGGGCCGTCAGGTTGCGGACAACCTTGCCAATTTAATGCATCTCGACCAAGGGAGCTTGGGCACCGCCATTGTGCGGGCGTTCAAGCTAACGGCTGCGGCGACGGGTCTTAGTGAGTATCAGGCACAGCAGGCTGGACTCACATGTCGTGTGGTTCACGTACGCGGCGACAGTCACGCGAGTTATTTTCCCGGCAGCACCCCGCTCACGTTGAAATTAGTCTTTAATCCCGATTCTGGGGAGATCTATGGCGCACAGGGCGTCGGGGAACAGGGCGTGGATAAGCGGATCGATGTGCTGGCTACAGCTATCAAAGGCGGCATGGGGATCGATGACCTGCCGGAGCTGGAATTGACTTATGCGCCGCCGTTCGGTTCGGCCAAGGATCCCGTGAATATGTTAGGTTATGTCGCGATGAATATAGCAGAGGGCCTGAGTAAGACGATTCAGTGGTATCAGTTGCCGGCGGCGTTGGCGGCCGGGCGACAGGTGCTGGATGTCCGGGATGTCGATGAGCTGGCAGACGGTGAGTTTAAACAAGCACACAATATTCCGTTGAATCAATTACGTCAGCGACTGACTGAGTTGGATCCAGCACAACCATACGTGGTCAGCTGTTTCAGCGGTCAGCGAAGCTATATTGCCGAGCGAATCCTGCGTCAGCACGGGTTTGATGTGGTCAATCTGGACGGCGCCTTTGCTCTCTACCATGCCGTACGACCACAGGACCTGGTTTATCAACGTTAAGCGGTAAATTTGAATTGTGTTTTTAGTGTGTACGCTATCTAATTAATTTAGAGAAATATATTTTGCGATTATTTGGAGGAGACACATGAAGACACTACGGAAGGCGGCCCTGCTGATTGCCGCCACCTTTACGTTGACCGGAGTTGCAGAACCCCTAGCCATTTAGACAACGACGGCGGAGGCTAAGGCTTCTAAAGTTTGGATCGCGCCCAATCATAGCAAAAAGTATCACTTTGCCAAGAACTGTCGGGGCCTCAGTCACGCGGGCAAGCTCAAACACGTGACGTTGAAGTGGGCAAAGGGCCGCCACTACAAGCTCTGCGGCTGGGAAAAATAAGCGTATTTGGATTATCAGAATGCGTAAACTAAGGTTGGGAGAAATCTCCCAGCCTTTTTACAACTGTGCCTCACTTTCGTCTACCTAAATCAGGGTGTCGCCAATGATGATGGGACGCATTTAGTCGGTTCAACTCAGATACCATAGGCCGCACCGTGATGTTGCGGTGAACACCAGTCGTCGTTGACGGCTAGAAGCGAAACGCGCATTCTATAGTTAAGGGGGGGTGTATGCAGACATATGCAAAGATACGGCCTTGGATTGCGGGTGTCACTGCCTGTCTGACTATCGGTTTACCAGCGGCAACTATGATTCATGGATACGTCTTGATGGCGCAAAAGGATCCGTCTCATCCAGACTTCTTAGTCTTGATGGGACTATTGATTTGGGGAATCGTTGGGTTTGTTGGTGTCCTGACCTATGGCATTCATGGTTATCGGATGGGGTGGCGACACCTTCCAACCCGGCAGCGTATTTTACTAACGCTCTATGGCCTTGTATTTCTGATCGGCTTGTGGATATGGCTGGCTTTTCTAGGTATAATTCCTTACCAGTGGGCCGACTGGGTCATCTATGGCCGGGCTGGCTAACTAAAGGTTGGAAGCCAAAATGCTCACCTTACTCTTGCGACCGTAGGATTTGTCACCACTAAATTAATGGCAATGGTCGCACTCCGGCGGCCAGGGATTCCACTGGCTGTGGGGAACGTCTCCAGCCAAAGGACGGGCTTCCAGCTCGCCTGAAAGCCGCCAAGTGCAGGCGTCTCTCAGGTAGTCCCACGATGTAAGCCGGGGAAAGCACCGACTAACATCGTCGACACGGCTAGCTGCATCCCTGACCGCCTCCGGCTCTGATTGTGCACGTCAATTTCGAGCACTGAATTCCATATGGGTGTTAGGGTTTAAGCATAAAACAATAACGTTTCTATAGGTATAATCCACGTTGCCTCAGATCAACCACATAAGCCGAGAGGTCGGCAGATATGGGCTCAGGCGCGTCGTTCTACTTAGTCAGAGGGTGTTTTTCCCACTGGCTTAGTAGAAAACCAAGCTTGGAGACTCGGTACTTTCGAGGCTTCAAGTTGTGTTCGCCCCGTTCCAGCCCATATTTGCCGGCCGGTAAGGCGATGGTTGGACGATGTTGCCTAATTTGGGGTACTAGCTACCAGAAATCAGTCAAAATATGGAAAAATCAGGAGGCAAATCATTTGCCTTAGAGTGGGCCTAAGGGGCTAAAATGAATCTATCATTTAAAAAATGGAGGATTAGCTATGCCAACAATTACGGATACATTTACGTTAAACAACGGGCTTAAGATGCCTAAGGTCGGTTTTGGAACCTGGCAAACGCGGCCTGGTAAGGAAACTTACGATGCTGTTAGCAATGCCCTGCAAGCCGGCTATCGATTCATCGATACCGCCAAGGCTTACAACAACGAGCAGAGTGTCGGTGAAGCCTTACGGGACAGCGATGTGGCCCGCGAAGATATCTTCGTGCAGACCAAGTTGCCTGCAGAATCCAAATCGTACGATGCTGCAATGGCCGACTTCAAGAGCAGCTTAGCCGCCCTGAATCTCGACTACGTGGATTCCTACATCATCCACGCGCCATGGCCTTGGGCACAAATGGGGTCCAACCACGACGCCGAGAACCGTGACGTTTGGCGTGCCATGCAGGATATTTATGCTAGCGGTCAGGCCAAGTCAGTTGGCGTGTCCAACTTCAATTCTCACGATCTGGAAAACCTGTTAACTTGGGAGGGCTTGACCGTCAAGCCCGCCGTTGATCAGATTCAATACTACGTGGGTCACACGCAGGCGTCCATCGTGAAGACGGCGGAAGCCAATGACATCACGGTTCAGGCATACTCGCCACTGGCTACCGGTGGGTTGATCGACAGCCCCGAATTGGAACGGGTCGCTGGTAACTATGGCGTGTCGATTCCCCAATTAGCGCTGCGCTACATCGTCCAAAAGGGTGTGGCACCGCTTCCTAAGGGTCGTGCCATGCAGCATGTTCAGGCCAATACGGAACTGGACTTTGTGATCAACGACAAGGACATGGCCTTTCTAGACCGGCTGTCTGATCCCAATGGCTGGCATCCAGTTGGTGACTAGTGTCGGGTAAACATGATGTTGGCCAGAAATGAACGGCGTGAGGCAACTCAAGCGCTGGCGTAACGCGCTGAGAATCTAAGGAGATTATCAAATGACAAAAGTGATGATTATTGGTGCTAATGGCGCCATGGCACGGATTTTGACGGCCCGTTTGCTAGCGGAAACGTCGGCCACGTTGGTCCTGTATTTGCGGAACGCAGCGCGGTTGAGCCAGTATGCCGACAATGCTCGGGTGACGGTCGTTGATGGTGACGTGAGTGACACGGCCAAGCTGGCTGCAACGATGGCCGATGTGGATATCGTCTACTCAAACGTCGGTGGAGCTGCTTTGGACCAGCAAACGCAAAGTATCGTGACGGCGATGAAGCAGGCCGAAAAGCAACGGTTCATCTACATTAGTTCGTTGGGCGCTTATGATGAAGTCCCTGGTAAATTTGGCGAGTGGAATAACCAGATGATTGGGGCCTACATGGGGACCTACCGCAAGATGGGTGAACTGGTTGCGGCATCTGGCCTGACCTACACGGAGATTCGTCCGGCCTGGCTGACGGACAACGACGAGGTGACCTACGAAGTGACGACGCTCGCCGAAGGTTTTAAGGGAACTGAGGTCTCCCGCCAGAGCGTGGCTGACTTTGCTTTTAAGGTGATTCAAGATCCTAGCACCTATCAGAATGTGAGTGTTGGGTTGGATAAGCCCGGAACTGACGGCGATAAGCCTAGCTGGTATTAATGCGGGCTCATTTCTAGAGTGATATGAAATGCTCCCCCATGATGGCGCTTAATCAATTGTTAGCAGAGCAGGACCGCGGCCATTTTGATGGGAGTTAGTGATAACCTGTTAACTAAAGGTTGAAAGTACTCAAATAGCCTTCAGCCCTTGGGACGCTTGGACTGGAGTTAGTAAATTTAGTCATTTGGCATCATCGAGCCTTACCTAATAATCTGGTCAGATTATTAGGTAAGGCTTT